>JAZUKT010000156.1:0-6161 GCA_045643445.1 Eubacteriales bacterium | reverse complement strand
AGGGTGGCGCCCGACTGCGAGGTATCGTGGATCAGTCCCTTGACCTCGTTGCGGTATTCCGCCTTGACCGGGATGACGAACCGGCCGCCGCGCGTCGTTACGATATTTTCCTGCAGATACTTCGACTGGCCGGACACCCATTTCTGCAGCTGTTCCTTGATTTTGTTGTCCGTATTGCGTTTCTTCCGGCGAATGTCGGCAAGTTCCGGGCTCGCTTCATCCGCCATGAAATCCTCCGCCACGATGGCGCGGGTGATTCTGTCTTCCAGGATCCGATTCGGGATGAGCCGTTCAAACAGTTCGCTGATCGCCGTCTCCGGGATTTTGTCGCTTTTGATATAGTCGAGCAGGATCCGTGCCGTATGCAGCACCGCGGCGCAGTCGAGCAGTTCGCGCATGGAGAGGACGGCGTCTTTTCCGGCGCGTTCGAGGCTCGGGCGGATGTCCTTGACGTTGCCGAAGGACGGCATGGCTTTCAATCCAATGAGCGTCTTTGCGTCTGTCGTCAGCTGCTGCCGCCGCCGCACCTTTTCGGGATCGGAGGACGGCGTCAGTTTCAGCGCCATGTCCGCCGCGCCCTCCGTCGGAGCGAGTTCGGCCAGCATGGCGAGAATTTTATCAAATTCAAGCGTCGTTAATACTTTTGCGTTCATGTTACCCTCTGGCTGCCGATTTTCTTATAGTATTCAAGCGAAGAGTAGCCGTGTTCGAGGTGATTGAGAAGATACCGTTCGCACACGACGGAAAAGAGGCTGAGTTCCGTTTCATCGAGCGAAAAGGAAAGCAGCCGACCGGGCGCCGCCGTTTCCAGATAGCGGAGCGCTGCCAGTACCGACGGTGTGACGCGGATCAGGATTTTCGCCCGGCTCTCGTCCGCGTAATAATCGGGATCGTTCCCGATCGTCTCCGCGCACGAGCGGCAGAGCAGGCAGCCGTTCATCACGTCCAGTTTACATTCTCCCTCGATCGGAGCGCCGCATCGTCCGCAGCCGGAGAGCATCGGCATAAAACCCTCCTGCACGGCAAGCCGGAACTCAAACGCGCCCTTGATAAGCGCAAGCGGCAGTCTGTCCCGGTTGGCGATGGCGTGCAGCGTATTCAGCGTGAGCTGTAATAATTCCGATTCGTCCTCGTCCTCCACGGCTATATCGGTGGCGACGTCGCAGATGTAGTTGGCGAGCGACAGTTTTTCGATATCGTACCGCAGATTCATGAAGCATTCGTTCACGGCGGCGTCGCGGATCGTCCAGTAATTGCCACGCTTGCGGAGCAGGTACGTTCCGTAGGCAAAGAGCTGCGACGCGCCCGCGTACTGATTTTTCAGACTGCTGACGCCCTTGCCGCTCACGGAGATTTTCCCTCTCTGCTTCGTCAGCAGCGTCATGAGCTTGTCAGCCTCGCCCGTCTTCACTTCCCGGACGACGAGACCGTCCAGTTCAACCTCTTCCATACGGCGTCAACCGTTGATGTCTTCCGGCTTGAAGCCGAAGTTATTGAGACTCAGCTGATCGTCGCGCCATTTTTCCTTGACTTTGACCCACAGATTCACGTACACCTTCGTACCGAAGAAGGCTTCCATATCCTCTCTTGCGTAGGTGCCGATCCGTTTCAGCGTTTCGCCGTTCTTACCGATGATGATCCCCTTATGGGACTCCTTTTCGCAGTAGATCGTCGCGCGGATGCGGATCATTTCGTCGTCTTCCGCGAAATCCTCGATGATGACGGCCGTCCCGTGCGGAATCTCGTCCGTGAGCGTGCGCAGGATCTTCTCCCGCACGATCTCCGCGGCAATCTGACGCTCCGGCTGGTCGGTAAGGCTGTCTTCCTCGAACATCCAGTCGCCTTCGTAGAGGAACTGCTCCGCTTCGTCGAGCACTTCCGTGACGTTCTTGCCGGTCTCGGCACACGTCGGCACCACCGCATCGAAATTATGGAGCGCGGCGTACCCGGCGATCGTTTCGGCCAGTTTTTCGCGGTTGACGAGGTCGATCTTATTGAGCACGAGAATGGACGGCAGTTCCGCCTTCTTGATCTGCGCGATGAGATTCTTTTCGACTTCTCCCGCCGGATAGCCCGCTTCCGCAATCAGGATAACGGCGTCCGCCATCCCGACCGACGAGCGCACCGTCTTCATCATGAAGCTGCCGAGTTTATTTTTCGCTTTATGCACGCCGGGCGTGTCGAGGAAAACGTACTGATCCTCGCCCTTCGTCAGAATCCCGGCAATGCGGTTGCGGGTCGTCTGCGGCTTCGACGAAACGATGGCCACTTTCTCTCCGAGCAGATGATTCATCAGCGTGCTTTTGCCGACGTTCGGCCGTCCGACAATGGCGATAAATGCGGTTCTTGTCATATATTTTCCCTTATCCTTCCTTGACTTCCAGACCGAGCGTCTTCATGATCGCCCGCTGCTTTTCTCTCATGACCATCTCTTCTTCGTCCGAATTCACGTGATCGTACCCGAGCAGGTGCAGGACGGAATGAACGGTCAGAAACGCCGCTTCCCGCTTGAAGGAATGGCCGAATTCGTTGGCCTGCTCCGCCGCACGTTCGAGCGAAAGGACGATGTCGCCGAGTTCGCATTCTTCGCCGTCCGCGGGCAGGTCGCCGTTTTTCATGTCGTACATCGGGAAGGAGAGCACGTCCGTCGGCGCGTCGATCCCGCGGAATTCCTTATTTTTCTCCCGGATGCCTTCGTTATCCGTAAAGGTAACGGAAACACGCGCGTCCCAGCCGAAATCTTCGGATCCGAGCGCCGTGCGGATCGCTTTTTTGATCAGGTGTCTGAGGGCGAATCCCGTTTTCATTTTTTCCTGTTCGTTCGACCAGTCGATTTTAAGTCTCATGTTCGTTTCTCCTTGCCGGACGGTATTTTTTCTGCTCCGCCCGTTCGTTTTTCTTCACTTTTCTTTCCCGTTCGTACTGATCGTACGCCATGATGATCCGCTGTACGAGGCGGTGGCGGACGACGTCGCGCTCGGTAAACTCGTGGATGCCGATCCCCTCGATATTCCTGAGGATATGCGACGCGATGGAGAGGCCGCTTCTCGTACCGCTCGGCAGATCCGTCTGCGTCAGGTCGCCCGTGACGACTGCCTTCGAGCCGTTGCCGAGGCGCGTCAGGAACATCTTCATCTGCTCCGGCGTCGTGTTCTGCGCCTCATCGAGAATGATGAACGAATCGTCGAGCGTCCGTCCGCGCATATAGGCGAGCGGTGCGATCTCGATCGTCATTTTCTCCATCAGTCTTGCGCAGGATTCCGGCCCGAGCATTTCATATAAGGCGTCGTACAGCGGACGGAGATAGGGATCAATTTTGCTCTGCAGATCCCCCGGCAGAAAGCCGAGCCGCTCGCCCGCCTCCACCGCCGGCCGCGTCAGGATGATCCGACTGACCTCGTGCGCCCGGAGCGCCTTGACGGCCGCCGCGACTGCGAGATACGTTTTACCCGTACCGGCAGGCCCTACGCCGAGCACGATCGTGTTTTTCTGGATCAGCGCGAGATACTGCTTCTGTCCGACCGTCTTCGCCTTGATCGGCTTCCCTTTCGCCGTGACGAAGAAGCAGTCCTCGTCAAAGCCGGCAAGCTCCGAGAGCAGTCCCTCCTTCACCATGCTGATGCCGTAATCGACGGTCTGATCGGTCGGCTCATCGCCGAAAGAGACAATGCGGCGCAGATAGGTGAGAACGTCCATCGTCTGCTCGACCGCCTTCTCTTCGCCTTCCACCACGACCGTATCGCCGTCGTCGTTCTGGTTCTGTATATTATAGATCCGCACGCCGAATTCGCTCTCGAGCCGCGCCGTGTTCTTATCAAAGCTGCCGAACAGACGCGCCGTCATCTCCGAATCGGTCGTATGAAACTTTTTCTGTACCATCGGGTACTCCTTTCCCGCGGCTCATCCGTCCTGCGGAACCACCGTAAACGGCACCGTCAGTCCGATCTCCCGCCGCAGCGTCAAGACACAGTCGATCCGGCAGGCGCCGTCCGTTTCCGAAACGGTCACGGTCCGTCCGACGAGTTCCCCGTTCACCGTTTCCGCCCGGATCCGTTCCCGGAGTTTGGTCAGCGCTTCTTCTGCCGCCGCGGATGCTGAGACCGTTTCCGTTCTCTCCGTTTTCTCGCGGATCACCGTTTCCGTGATCCAGACCGGCAGCGTCGTGAGGCCGAATGGACACAACTGTTCTATTTTATCTATTTTATCATAAGTGGGGTACTCAATTCCACCCTTTCCGAAAAGATTTATGGATTTTTTGAAAATTTTTACGCTGATTTGCCTTTTTTCACGCCCCGTATCGGCCAAAACCGTTCGATTCCGCTCCACGGTCACCGAAATCGGCACGGTCACGGTCGCCCACGCTTCGCCTCTCGCGTATTCGTAACGGAACGCGCCTTCCTTTTTCTCGACGATGCCAGATATGAGCACCTGCCCCGGTCTGACGAGTTCGCCCGGCTTCACCGCCGCCTGTCCGTCGATGACGTTGACGATCTCGATCACGCCCGCCTCCCGCGCCGTCACGTTGGCATACTCGTTCTCGTCGGGGAATGTCCGCTCATCGCGCCACAGCTCCCGCACCTGCACCTCGGCTACCGTGCCGTCCATGACGACGGAAAGCCACGCGATCTCGTGCTGATCGGCGGCATACCGGGCGTGCAGATCGTTGAAGTCGATGGACGGGATCCAATCGCCCACGCCGCAGCCGAGATCAGCGAGCCGTGCGATAATCTCCTCCGTCGGCGTTTTCGTGTTGCCGGTGACGCGCACGTCCCAGATGATATGCCCGCCGTACCAGAGCCAGAGCGCCGTGACGAGAATCCCGAGCGGAATCATCGGGCGCGCGCGGAAAAATCGCAGAACGACCGGCAGACCGTGCGTTTCCGAGAGGCGGCAGTCGGCTCCCGCGTTTCGGCAGATCAGATCGAGCAGACGTGCGTCGCGCTCGCGGATCCGAAAGCTGACTGTGCCGTCCGGGTGCATCTTCTCCCGCGTAAACGGCAGGCTGTGCTCGTAGAGGAGCGAAAACACCCGGAGCCTTTCCTCCGCAGGGACGGTCGCCTCCCGCCAGCCGCAGAGGAAATCCCGCAGTCCCATCAGCATGACGGATCCTCCCCGAAGGACACGGCGGCGATATTCCCGTGCACCGTCAGCGTTTTCTCCCGGAAGCCGTCGAGCAGAAGGCAGTCTCCCGTGACGGTAAAGCGGTCGCGCCCGATGGCCAGCACGATCCGATTCCGCTCGTATTCGAGAATCCCCGTGCAGCCGCTGATTTCGATCTCCCGCTTTCCCCGGATGACGAAAACCGGGATCGGCGCAACCGCATCGGTCGGCACCTCGCAGAGATCCGCCAGTATTTCGTACAGTTTCTTTCCGTTCCTTTCCGGCAAAAGTCTTCCCTCCCGTTCATAGAATGAATCGGTTCATCCTATGCCGTCTCCGCGCCCGTCATGCGGAGGAAAGGAGTATTTTCATGATCAGAAGCCGCCTTCGCCGCACGTTTGCCACCTCCGTCATGCTGTTGCTGCTCATTCTGCTGCTGATCTTCGAGGAGGACGCGATCCGCGCCGCCCGGTCCGCTCTCTCCGGCGTCATGCTGCACGTAATCCCCGCGCTCTTTCCGTATATGGTGCTCTCGTCCCTGCTCGCCGGACGGATCGGACGCCGTATTCCGCCCGTTCTCACCCGATTTTTCGGTCTGCCCGGATGCGGCGTTACGGCTATTCTGTTCGGGCTTCTGTGCGGTTTTCCGACCGGGGCGGCGCTGGCTGTTTCGGCGTTCCGCGACGGAAAACTGACGAACCGCGAGGCCTCCGCCGTCATCGCCGTCTCTTCCTGCGCCAGCCCGTCGTTCCTGCTCGGCACGGTCAGCGTCGTCTGGCAGTCGCCTGCATTTGGTCGGTTTCTGCTCGCCATGCAGATCGTCTGCGCTCTCGTCGCCGCCCTGCTTCTGCGTCCGCGAACGGCTCCTTCTCCTGCCGATTCGCGTGACAGCCAAGCGATCCCCTCATTGCTCAACGCGCTTCCCGCATCCGTTTCCACAGCCGCCGGAGCGTGTCTGAACATCGCCGCCTACGTGACGTTTTTTTCGATCGCCGCCGTGCTGCTCGGACGTGCGCTTCCGCCGCTCTCTCCCGTGTTCCGCGTGTTGTTCGAGTTTTCAT
>JAZUKT010000155.1:0-4319 GCA_045643445.1 Eubacteriales bacterium | reverse complement strand
ACCCCGCTTGAATCCGGCGAGTCCGGCGAAACTGAAACAAACACTACGCAAACGAGCGCAGACGGCTTGCTCATCGTCGGCGAGGATGCGGATTACGCGACGCTTGCGGATGCTGTGGCGGAAGCGAAGACGCTGCGGCAGAGCGGATATACCGATCCGATCACGATCGCACTGTGCGGCGGCGAACATTTTGTCGAAGAAACGGTTCTGCTCGACGAGAGCATCCCGAATCTGACCATCGAGCCGCTTGACGGAGCGGAAGCTTCGCTCATCGGCGGCTACCGCGTCACGGACTGGCAGACGGACACCTTCAACGGCGTCGATTGCCTCTCAGCTCCCGTGCGGAACGAGGATTTCACCGACTTCTACGTGAACGGCGAGCGAGCCAAGATGACACGCTGGCCGGCTGAAGGCACCCTGACGCCGAAAGAGACCGACGATCCGGAAAACAAGTGGACAAAAGGCAACAAATGGATTGTTCCGGCCGAAGAAGAAATCGGCGGATTCCGCAACCTCGACCGGGCGATTCTGAGCGTCATTCATATGTGGACGGACGAGCATGATCCGATCGAGTCCTACGATCCCGCGACGGGGAGACTGACGCTTCGCTATTGCACGGCCTTTGGCATTACGGGCGATGAAGGCTACTGGCTCGAAAACGTCGCCGAGATGTTTCATAATCCCGACGAATGGTATGTGGAAAACGGGCGTGTATACTACATCCCCCGCGACGACAGCATCACGGCGGACACGATCCGGGCGTATGTGCCGGTCGTCGGAAAGATAATTGACGTGTGCGGCACGACAGACCATCACGCAAGCGGCGTCACGATCCGGGACTGCACGCTTTCCGTCACACGCGGAGAACACACGTGCCCGGAAGGACGGAACCGCGATTATGATGAGTTCGCCACTGACGGTCAGGCGCTCGCAACGGCGGAAGGCTTTGTGTCGTTCCGCTATGCCGACGATTGCACAGTCGAAAACTGTCTCCTCACCAACTACGGGCTTTACGGAATTGAAATTTCCTACGGCAGCCATCGCATCACCGTCGACCACTGTACGTTCTTCGACGGCGGCGGTGGCGGCATCAAGATCATCGGCGACGAGTATGACCACGGTGCGGACGCGACGACGGGCAATCACATCACGGACTGCACCATCCGGCATTGCGGCAGACGGCATCACATGGGCGTCGGTATCCTGATGATATATACCTCCGACAATGTCGTCGAGCATAACGAAATCTGCGACCTCTTTTACAGCGGGATCTCCGTCGGCTGGGGCTGGGTATTCTATGACGATCCGACGACATTCGGCAATCTGATTACGAAAAACCACATCCACGACATAGGGCAGGGCGTACTCTCCGATCTTGGCGCGATCTATACGCTCGGCTCGCAGCCGGATTCCGTCATTTCGTATAATCTGATCCACGATATTACCTATAAGGAGTACGGAGCGCGCGCTTTCGGACTGGACGCAGGGACGGCAGATTTAACGATTGAGAATAACATTGCGTACAATCTCGGAACGGGCGCTGTCGGATGCGCCATCGGCGAAAATAACGTGATCCGAAACAACATTCTGTTCTGCGGCGGCGGGCAGGTCTTTGACGATTATACACAACGAAAAGAACATATGCTGAATATTGAGCACAATATCATTGTGACA
Organism: Eubacteriales bacterium; assembly: GCA_045643445.1. Classification (GTDB taxonomy): domain Bacteria; phylum Bacillota; class Clostridia; order Oscillospirales; family CAG-272; genus UMGS1696. The sequence goes on along the minus strand of JAZUKT010000155.1, from coordinate 2,645 downwards.
GACGGCAAACCGATTCACCTGATTGACCGCGGTACGTTGAGCCAGAAGCTGATTTCGTCGTCGAACAACCTGATTTATGATATTTCGGGGCAGGACATTGTTGCAGCCTCTTTCGTCGAAGGAGATAAAACCTGGACACTCGAGCAGATGCAGAAATTCTTCGGCCTTGAGGAAGGTTCTGTCGCAGCCGATCCCGGATTTGCCGATTTCGACAATCACGATTTCACGCTTCCCGCAGATTCGCCGGTCTATGACATCGGCTTCGTGCCGTTCGATCTCTCCGACGTCGGCCCGAGAAAGTAAAAAATAATATACGGAGGTTCCCCATGAAGAAACTCGTTAGCTTTGCGCTGGCGGCGCTCCTGTCCGTCGGCCTCCTGACTGCCTGTGAAAAGGCGGAAATTCCGGCTGAATCCGGCGAAATCCAAACCGGTACGGCTCCCCACGAGCATACGGCTCCCTTTGACGGGACGATCCGCATTACCGCAGATGCCGGTGCGGACGGGCTTCGTATGATGCTTGCGACCATAAAAGATCAGCGCGCGGCCGGCGACGATCAGCCGATCACGATCATACTCGAGCCGGGGGAATATTTCTTCGACGAGGCCGTTGTGATCGACGAAACGCTGTCTGACGTGACCATCGAATCCGCCGACGGGGAAGCCCGGCTGATCGGCGGCTACCGCGTCACGGACTGGCAGGCGGACACCTTCAACGGGGCGGACTGCCTCTCGGCTCCCGTGCGCAACGAAGATTTCATCGACTTCATCGTAAACGGCGAACGGGCGGACAGAACCCGTTGGCCGGCGGAAGGCAAGCTCATGCCGAAGGAAGTAGCCGATGTCGGCGGCAGGTGGAATTACGGCTCGGACTATATCGTGGCCGCTGACGGGGATCTGCCCGAGATGAAGAATCTCAACCGCGTTCTTTTCAACGTCAACCACGTCTGGGTGGACGAGAACTCGCCGGTTGAGTCCTACGACCGCGAGACCGGCGTTCTGAAGCTGCGCTACTGCACGCAGGACGCGATCGGCATTGAAGAGGGATACTGGCTCGAAAACGTTGCCGAGGCATTTGACGCGCCCGGCGAATGGTATGCCGAGAACGGCCGTGTCTACTATATCCCGCGCGACGAAAGCATCACGCCCGACACGATCGAGGCATACGTCCCGACGACGGAAAAGGTGCTTGATATCCGCGGTACGACCGACAATCACGTTTCCGGCATCACGATCCGGAATCTCACGTTCTCCGTCGGAAAAAGCGAGTTCGTTTCCTATTCCGGGCACGGAGACTACACGGAATTTGCGACGGACAATCAGTCGGTTCATACGGCGGACGGCTTTATCGCCTTCTCCTACGCCGACGACTGTGTCCTTGAGGATTGCGCCATCACGAGCTACGGCCTCTACGGCGTGAACATCGACGTCGGCAGCCATCGTATCGCCGTGAAGCACTGCCGGTTCTATGACGGCGGCGCGGGCGGTATCAAGATGGTCGGCGACGAATACGACCACGGCGCGAACTCGACCACGCACAACACGATCGCAGACTGCACGATCCTTCACTGCGGACGCTGCCACAACGAAGGCTGCGGTATCCTCATGTACTACACCTCGAACAACGTCGTCGAGCATAACGAAATCGGCGATCTCTATTACAGCGGAATGTCGCTCGGCTGGGGCTGGGGCTTCTACGACGATTCGACGATGCACGACAACCTCATCACGAAGAATCACATCCACGACATCGGTCAGGGCGTGCTTTCCGACCTCGGCGCGATCTACACGCTCTCCTCTCAGCCGAACACGACTATCTCCTATAACCTGATCCATGACATCACGCACGCGGTTTACGGCTCCCGCGCATTCGGTCTGGACGCCGGTACCGCCGGACTTACGATCGAGAACAACATCTGCTATAATCTCGGCACGAGCGCGCTCGGCAATGCCCACGGTGAAAATAACGTCGTGCGGAACAACATCTTCGTGACGGGAGACGGCTACGTCATCGACGACGCGACCGACCGGAAGGAGCATACGCTTGATTTCGAGCACAACATTTTCGTCACCGAAGGCAAGCCGCTCCACGAAGTCAGCCGCAATACGCTGGCGAAGAAGCGTATTTCCTCGTCGAACAACCTCGTCTGGGAGCGCGTTCTCGACGAGCCGATCGGCGCTGATTTCTATGCGGAGGAAAAAACGTGGACGCTTGAGCAGACGCAGAAGTTCTTCGGCCTCGAGGAAGGCTCTATTGCAGCCGACCCCGGATTTGCCGATTTCGACAACCGCGACTTCACGCTGGCTGAGGATTCGCCCGCTCTGGACATCGGCTTCGTGCCGTTCGATCTCTCCGACGTCGGCCCGAGAGAATAAATCCGAATAATATCAAACGGAGGCTTCATGATGAAAAAACTGCTGTGCCTCGCGCTGGCGGGATTGTTGCTCGTCGGCGCACTGACGGCCTGCGAAAAGACGGAAATTCCGGCTGAATCCGGCGAAACGGAAACGGATACCACGGAAACGGACGACAAGACGGCCGTCATCGTCGGCGAAGGCGCGGATTACGCAACGCTCGGCGAAGCGCTCTCCTATGTGAAGGCAGAACGCGAGGTCGGAAACGCCGATCCGCTCACGATTCAGATG
>JAZUKT010000154.1:0-4624 GCA_045643445.1 Eubacteriales bacterium | reverse complement strand
CTTTGTCTTCCTAAGACCGCTTGGCCTCCGACTTTTTTCACCCCATATCCGCCGGTAGGCGGCAGGAGAGAAAATCCAAAAGGGGAACCATGTCGTTTACGACGGTTCCTCTTTTGGCGCGGGTGATTCACAAGAGGCCTCGCCGGAAAGGCCTCTTGTGCGCTGCCCGAGAAGGGCACAAAATAAAAATGGAAAGTCCGCAGACTTTCCTACAATACTCCCCCAAACAGAATGAGAAGCCCCACCTGCGCCGCCTCTTGTGCGCCGTCCGCGGAGGACAAAAAACAAAATGGAAAGTCCGCAGACTTTCCTACAAAATTTCCTCGATGAGCAGTAAGGGAGAAAAGACCTCCTGCGAGGCTTTTCTCCCTTGCATATCCGCGGCGGGTGTGCTATACTATGTTCAACCATCGTATATCCCCCGCCGCATTATAATATTCGGAGGTTCCTATGTCTAAGAAATTCTCTCTCACCGACGCCGATTTCGCCGCGCGGATCTGCCGGTTCACATCCGCCGACGCCATCCCGCTCGCCTATAAGATCGGCGATACCGCCTACCGCGGCATTCCCGCTGAATTTAATCCCACCGTCTCAACGGAGGCGAATCCGAAGAGCGATAAGATCCGCCGCACCGTCGTCACCGGCACCTCGCCCGAAGGCCTGACCGTGCGCGTTGAGTACGAAGAATACGAAGATTACCCCGTCGTCGAATGGCTCGCGTTCTTTACGAATAACACCGATCACGATACGCCCGCGCTGTCGGAGGTGCGTTATGAGGCCACGTTCCTCAATCGCCCGAACGGCGGCGGCAAGCCGGTGCTCACTCACTCGAACGCCGAAGACGAGCGCGATACCTGCTATAACGAATTCTCCGACCGGCTCAATCACGCCGTCGAACTCGAATCCGTGGACGGCTTCTCCTGCCTGCACGCGCATCCGTATATGCGTATCCTCTGCGGCGGCGCAAACGATAACCGGACGGCGGAAGACCTCACCGTTTCCGTTGCGATCGGCTGGCCGGGCACCTGGAAAACGACCTTCACGCCGGTTTCGGGCGGCGCTTCCTTTGCGGCGGAATTCCCGCGGCTGCACGTCGTTCTGCATCCCGGCGAAGTGATCCGCACGATGCGCATGACGTACGTCACCTCGTTCGGCGGCGAAACGAAAGCCCGCAATCTGTGGCGGCGCTGGTACTTTGACTACATTCTGCCGCGCGACAACGGTCAGAAACTCCGCCCGATGATGTCGATGAGCAATGCGTGCAAAAACGGCATCCACGCGGAATGCGAAGGCACGACCGAGGAAAATCAGATCGACAGCATCAACGCCTGCGCGGCGCGCGGGATCGTGCCCGACATCTGGTGGATCGACGCGGGCTGGTACGCCTGCGACGTATGGAAACAGGTCGGCACGTGGGAGCCGGACAAGCGCCGCTATCCGAACGGGCTCGGCCCCGTCGGCGAATGCTGCGACCGATACGGAACGAAGTTCCTCGTCTGGTTCGAGCCGGAGCGCGTCTTTGAATTTTCCGAGCTCGACACGAAAATGCCGGAGCGCGTGACGAAGATCCTGAACGCGGAGGGCGGCGACTACTTCAACCGCTGCTTCTACCTCGGAGATAAGGACAATCTCGACTGGATGACCGACAAGATCGACGCGATCATCAAGGAAGGGCACATCAAGATCTACCGGCAGGACTGCAATATGCGGCAGAGCAGCGTCTACTGCCTCGGGCAGTATCTCAAGAAAATCGAAGGCGGAGACGAAAACCGCGTCGGCGCGCCGGAGAACTTCCACGTGCAGGGGTATCTCGCGTTCTGGGATGCGCTCGTCGAGCGGAATCCGGGGCTCTTGATCGACTCGTGCGCGGGCGGCGGCAAGCGGAACGACCTTGAAACGATGCGCCGCAGTTTTCCGCTGCACTATTCCGACGTCGGGATCGGCCACGTGCCGCTCAAGCAGCGTCAGTATCGGCTGCTCCATTCGTGGACGCCGTATTTCAAGGGATTCTGCGGCAGTTCCGAAGACGAAAACGGTGTGTACTACTGGAAAGGCGGTACGCCGCATCCCGTGGACAGCTTCTCGTATCACAGCTCAATCGCACCCGCGATCTCGGCGCCGGTCAGCTGTTATGCGGGTGACGACGATCTGGCGTTTGCGAAAAAGCATCTGGACATCTGGCGCAGGGCGGCCGAGCTGATCATCGACGGCGATTATTATCCGCTCACCGAATGCGATTGCGACGCCGCGCAGTGGTTCGCCAACGAATTCTACGATGACGAAAAGGGCGAGGGCTTCATCCAGTTCGTGCGCAACGTGAAGAGCGAGGACGATACCTTCACCGTCCGCGCTTTCGCCGAAGATGGCGCTGCTTATACGCTCACCGATCCCGAATCGGGCGAATCCTTCACGAAAACGGCCGCCGAGCTGGAATCCGGCCTCACCGTCACGCTCCCGCCTCGCACGGGTGTGATCTACTTCATGAAGAAGGAGTAACGAGGGGATACGCGGCCTTTTGGGAAAGAGGAACGCGGCTTCTTGAAAGAAGCCTGGCAAGAACTTTAATGGATGGGAAAGAATATACTTTGTCAAGCCCTCTGAATAAAGGCGTTTCAGAGCCTCAGAAAATCGTTACCGAGGCGGTCAGGCACCACCAAGACCCTGCCCGCCCACGCCGGAAGATGAAGTTGTGATATAGGTAGTAAATCGTAACAATTCATCACCAATAAAGAACACTTACACGATGTAGGTGTTCTTTTGATTTTGCCAACAGAATACCTAACGCTCTCGGCTTTTCCGTTATGAAAAGAAGCGCTCTGCACTCGTTATACTAACTAACGCTTTCGCCTCAGACCACCGACCTATTTGACCATTCCCCATTTCCGGCGGCAGCCGGCAGGAAGGGATTCCAAAGGGGAACCATGTCGCCTGCGACGGTTCCTCTTTGGCGCGGGTGATTCACAAGAGGCTTCGCCGGAAAGGCCTCTTGTGCGCCGTCCGCGGAGGACAAAAAACAAAATAGGAAAGCCTCGCAAGGCTTTCCTACAAAAATTCCCCAAAGAGGCAGCAAGGGAGAAAAACCTCCTGCGAGGCTTTTCTCCCTTGCATATCGGCGGCAGATATGCTATACTGTGAATAATTACACGAAAGGAGCCCGGCTGTGTCTAACGTTTGGATGACTGCCATAATGCGCACGCTGCGGACGCGGTATGTTCCGATATTTGCCGTCCTGCTTGCCGCGCTCATGATATTATGCCCGCTGATCAGCACGCGGAGCGAGATCCCGCCGGCGGCCTGTTACGTGCCCGGCTCCGACGAAGAGAGCGTCCGCGTTACCGAAAAGCTCGCCGCTCTCGGCTACGTGACCGTTTCTTCCGCTGACGAGCTGCTCACCGGCGTCTCCCGCGGCCGTTACGACTGCGGCGTGATCCTTTCGGACGATCTCGGCGGCCGGATCCGCGCAGGCGAGACGGAATCCCTCGGCACCTTCGTATCGTCGCCGCTGTCGGCCAAGCCCGATCTCTCCCGCGACGCCGCTGCCGCCATTCTGTACGCCGAAGCCGCGCCCTATCTGTCCGCCGCGTTCCTTGACGGGACCGGCACCACCGCCGACGACGTGAACGAACACTACCGCGCCATGATGGACGAAGGCCACCGCTTCACGCTCGATCTCGTTACCGTGGACGGCGCGGAGATCCCCGAATCCGGCAAGATCGCTCTCGTACGCGGCGCGCTTGCTCTGCTCGTATTTGCGGCGGCGATGTTCTCCGCCTCCCGGATGCGCGCGTCGAACGCCTCTTCTCTCGCGGATCGGGTCGGCGTCCGTGCCGTCGTGTTCCGCGTTCTGCTTCCCGAAACGCTCATCCGCGCGCTCCTCTGGATCATCGGCGCACTGGTGGGGCTCGGGATCGCACGCCTCTTCGGTCTGTCCACGGACGTGCCGCTGTATGCCGCCGCGCTGTATATTCTCGCCGTGACGTTCTTCGGCGTGATCGCGGCCTGTCTGCTCGGACGGATCCTGCCGCTCGTGACGTTTTTTGCCGTGCTGGCCTCGCTGGCCGTCTGCCCGATCTACACCGATCTGACGCTGACGCTCGCGTGGATGCGCCCGCTCCGGCTTTTATTCCCGCCGTACTGGCTCTGGTTCGCGGCGGATCACCCGCTTTGGGCGGCCGTCGGTGCGGTAATTCTGGCGGCGATCACAGGCGCGGTACTCGTTTGGGATCTGCGCCGCCGGGCGAAATAGGGGAGGTCTTCTTCCTTTGTTGGGGGATTTTTGTAGGAAAGCCTGCGGGCTTTCCTATTTTATTTTTTGCCCTTCTCGGGCGGCGCACAAGAGGCGGCGTGGGTGGGTGCTTCTTTCTGTTTGGGGGAGTTTGGTAGGAAAGCCTTGCGAGGCTTTCCTATTTTGTTTTTTGTCCTCCGCGGACGGCGCACAAGAGGTACTCGCGCGGTACCTCTTGTGAATCACCCGCGCCAAAGAGGAACCGTCCGGCAGAGCCTATACGCCTTGCGGTGCCCAAAAATCGTAGTTCGAGCGGGGGCGCTCTCACCGATTTTTGACCGCTGCGGTAAAAAGTTGCCTTCCTTTCTCTGCCCCCGGCAGCGGAAGGCGACTTTTTCA
>JAZUKT010000153.1:0-2468 GCA_045643445.1 Eubacteriales bacterium | reverse complement strand
CGGAGCGGTTTCCGTCTATTTTCGCGGCGGCGATTATCTCATGACGGCGGGTGTTTCCTTCGATGAAGCCGATTCCGGCAAGGACGGCGCTCCCGTGAAGTACGCTGCCTACCCGAATGAAGAAGTCCGCTTCATCGGCGGCGTCAAGGTCGATCCGTCGCTGATTACGAAAGCCGATCCCGACTCCTCCGTGACCGCCCGCGTCAAGGATGAAACGGCCAAAGCCGCGCTTCTTCAGGCGGACGTGTCGTCACTCGTGGCATCCTATTCGCCATACTATTCCTACGAGAATCAGGATGACGACGCGTATCAGCCGAACGAGATCTACCTCGGCGACACGGCGTTAGTGATGTCGCGCTGGCCGAATGATCTCGGGCGCGAAGTGTACAACTATATCGACCTCGGTGCCCGCGAAAATGCTGTTTTTGATAGCGAAACGGGACTTTCAACGATCACCTACGAGCAGGATCTTGCCGAGCGCATGGCAGGCTGGTCGGAAGAATCGCGCGAGGATATGTACGTTTTCGGCTATCTCGAATTTACCTGGACGACCGACCGGTTTAAGGTGGTCGGCATAGATGAAGAAAACAAGATTCTGACGCTTTCCCACGGTGTGAACGAATTTGCGCCCTATATCGAGGACGGTCGCGCGAAATTCATGAATCTTCCCGAAGAGATCGATATGCCCGGTGAATCTGTCATCGATCGCGAGGCGAGAATAGCCTATTTCTATCCGACGGAAGACTTCGACGCGGACGACGTGTGGCTGTCGACGATGTCGGACGACATGATGACGTTTACGAACACGTCAAACATCGCGTTCGAGAATATTTCCTTCCTGTACACGCGGGGGGCTGTCGTTCAGTCGACCGGTGTTTCCGACTTCACGATGACGAATTGCACGCTCGCGCACACGTCCTCGAAGGCGGCGTATTTTTATGATGCGAAGAACGTCCGGCTTGACGGATGTGATATTGGTGACACGGCGCACGGCGCGATTGTCGTGACCGGCGGTGACCGTAATACGCTCGAATCCTCGGGATGCGTGATCGAAAATTGCGATATCCACGATTTCTCCCGCGACGGTACGACGTTCAGTCCCGAACTCAAGCGCTTCAACATCGAAAAATTCAGCACCGCCTATGCGCCCGGAATCTATGCGGGAGCCGTCGGTCTGGTCATCCGTCACAACGCGATTCACGACTGCATCCACACGGCGGTCAATACGGAATCGAACGATATTCTGATCGAGTATAACGAGTTTTACAACACTTGCACGGACTCGGCCGACATGGGGACGATTTACTACTGGGGAAACCCGACCCTTCTCGGTATTGTCATCCGCGGCAACTACTTCCATCAGCTCGGCGGTACGAATAAAGACCTGCATCCGGCGATTTACTGCGACAACGGCGTGATGGCTCCCGAAGTGGTCGGTAACCTGTTTGTCGAGGCGGCAGGATTCCGTGTCGAGAATCCCGACAAGATGCCGAAGCCGATCATGTCGCTTTCGCAGTACGCGAATTTCCACAACAACGTCATCGTCGACGCGCAATCGCTCTTCCGCTACGAGGACTGGTCGGCGTCGAGCGGTAAATTGCAGAGCGGCTGGATCATGTACCTCTACGGTTGGACGTGGAACGGACGCTTCGGCAGCGGTCAGGGCAGAATCGCCGACCGGTTTGCCATGGTGGACTGGGACAGCGCCGCATGGCATGAAAAATACGACGGCACGAAGTGGGGCATGATTTTCGAGCACTTCACACTCGATCGGCTGGAGGAATTCTCCGCCTGCACGACGGCTGACGAGGCAAGACGCAAAGCAGCCGTTAATGCGCCCTATAAAACAAACGAAATATACGACAACGTGCTTGTTGATGTTGATCTGATCGTGAACATGAATCTCGACAGCAGTCTGAATTTGCACGACAACCTTGTGGACGGCGATCGCTCGCTCTTCGTCGATGCTGAAAACGGAAATTTCGCCTTCACGGAAGAGGGACTGGCGCTTGTCCGCGAATCCTGCCCGGATTTCGAGGAACTGCCGCTTGATCAAATGGGCATTCAGAAGTAAATCAAACGGACAAAGTCAAAGGAGATAACACAATGAAGAAAACGCTTGCTTTCATTCTTGCGGCTCTGCTTGTTCTCCCGTTCTGCGTGAGCTGCACGACAAAAGAAAAATCCGTCATCACGCCCGCAGAAGGGGAGACGGTGTTTTACGTTTCTCCGACCGGCGACGATACCGCGGACGGTACCTTTGACGCGCCGCTTGCTACGCTGGAAGGTGCAAAGACGAAAGTCCGCGCCATTCTCCCGACGGCTGACGGAGCGGTTTCCGTCTATTTTCGCGGCGGCGATTATCTCATGACGGCGGGTGTTTCCTTCGATGAAGCCGATTCCGGCAAGGACGGCGCTCCCGTGAAGTACGCTGCCTACCCGAATGAAGAAGTCCGCTTCATCGGCGG
>JAZUKT010000152.1:0-6969 GCA_045643445.1 Eubacteriales bacterium | reverse complement strand
TCTTCACGAAAGGCGGTGTGCACATGAAGATTGATGTGACCGAACTGATGAATCATCGCTCCGATGAGATTCTCTTCGACTACACGTTCGATCCGGCGCATACCGACGTTCCGGCTGACTCCCTCGCGGAGCTGCCCGATGACGTGACGATTCCCATGAGCGGCATTCGTGTGACCGGCAAGTGCTACGACTCGCTCGGCTGCATGATGTTCCGTGCTCACATAGCAGTGACCTACCGAACGCTGTGCGCTCGCTGTCTCGATGAAGTCGAGGAGGTACTGGAGCTGGATATGGAGCGGATGATCCTGACGGAGGCGGTTGGCGGCGACAGACATCTGTCCGCTGACAACGAATGGGATGGCGTGACGGACGACGTACTCGTGGCCGGGGATTCGAAAATCATTCCCGACGGAGACGTTCTCGAAGAAATCACGCTGATGCTTCCGCCGTTTACGCTCTGTTCCGAGGATTGCCCCGGACTCTGCCCGAAGTGCGGCAAACGCCTGAAGGACGGAGACTGCGGCTGTACCGAGGAGAAAAAAATCAATCCCAAATTTGCAGCCCTGAAGAAACTTTTAGACGAGCAGGAGAAAGAATGACGGTTGCCGTCCGCTCCGCTCACCATCAACAGAGGAGGAATTGAAAAATGGCAGTACCGAAGAGAAAAACTTCCAAGGCAAGACGCGACAGAAGACGTTCCAACGTATGGAAGCTTGATATGCCCGCTATGGTAAAGTGCCCGCATTGCGGCGAATACAACGTAGCGCACCGTGTCTGCAAAGCCTGCGGTTATTACAACGGCAAGCAGATCATCAAGGTCGACGAAGAAGCGTAACCAAATCATCCGTGTTTCCGCAAGGCAGCACGGATTTTTTGTCGTTCCGCATCCTATACCCAAAGGAGGATCCTCCATGCGCTCCGTTCCCACGCAGAAAAACCGCGGCGCCGTTATCGGCCTGATCGCCGTTCTGCTGATTCTCGGCGGCGTCTCGTATTCCGTGCCGATCATCTGTCAGCACTATGAGATCCGCACGATTCCCGTCCTGTTCACGGCCTTCACCTTCATCGTCGTGATCGCCGCCGTCGCCGTTGCCATCCGTTACCTGATGACCGGCTTCGTCTACACGATCCGCCCGCGCTCCGACGTCGAGGAAAACGGACTCGAGCCTGCTATGGCAGAAGCCGCCGACGTCACGAAGATCCGGCCGGAATGGCTCGACCTCGTCGTTACGAAAAGCCAGGGCGCGCGTCCCGGCTACATGGACTGCGTCCTCAGCCTCGGCGATCTCCTCGAAGCCGTGCCCGTCACGCGGAAAGGCGCCGTCACCCCGCAGACCGTTCGGAAAGAGCACGCCGATGACGGATTCGTCTTCTACGATTACACGCTCACCTACCACTGGCAGGAGGCCGTCGAGTGTATCTTCGCTGACGGGACCCGCACGGTCGGCGTTATTCTCGAAGCGGACGAGCCGATGCGTACGTATCTTTTGAATCTGCACAAGTAATCCCCGTGCCGTGAATTCTTCTGCGTGTTCACGGCATTTTTTGACGGAATTTCACTTTTTTCCCTAACCAACGTCCATCCGAACCGACTATATAGGCGTAACAGTCATGATTGATACACAAAAAGGTGCAAAATGAAAACAAACGAAGCGCTGAACTACCTCGCTGACCGGGACTTTCTCGACAAAGTCTACCACTTCGCCTATCACCGATGTGACTCCGCCGCCGACGCCGATGATTTATGCTCCGACATCCTTTTAGCGGTGCTCTCGTCCATACGCAGGCAGGAGACGATCGACAATTTCTACGCCTATGTGTGGGCGATCGCACGGCGCGTGTATGCGGACTTCTGCGAGCGGCGCAGCGGAGAAAGGCAGAACATCAGCCTCGAAAACTGCGAGACGCCGTTTGCCGAGGAAGCGGACTCCATCGAAGACTTCATCGAACAGGATGAGGAACGAGAGCAGCTTCATCGGATCTACCGCGAGATCGCGTTTCTGTCGAAGTTCTACCGTGACGTGATGGTACTCTACTACCTCGACGGCATGAAGGTGAAAGACATTGCCGCCAAACTCGGCGTCAGCGAAACGACAGTCAAGCAGCGTTTGTTCTCCGCACGCAACATGATCAGAAAAGAGGTCACAACCATGAATGAAAGAACCTATACGCAGAAACCCGTATCCTTCAGTTGGGTCGGCACTGGATATCCCAGCGGGAACGACCCTTCCCACAAAGCAGAGCGCGCCTTTTCGCAGAACCTCATCTATCTCTGCAAGGAAAAGCCGAAGACCGCGAAGGAACTCTCCGACGAACTCGGCGTGCCGATGCCGTACGTGGAAGAAGAACTCGCCATCCAGTGCGCCGGATCAAACGGAGAATACGGCACGCTCCGCAAACTCGAAGACGGCCGCTACGCGGTGAATATCCTCGTTGTCGATGTCGAGGAGTACGACACTGTCAGCCGGATTCCCGAGAAGCATCTCGATGAAATCGTCGCGCGCATCAAAACGTATGTCGCCGAGAACAAAGAACGTATTCTCGCGTTTCCCTATCTGAATGAGCAGAAGGACGTCGGTTTTGTCCTGTGGTCGCTCATCAACAATATGTTTTGGAATTTTGTCAATAAAGTGACCAATGAACTGGAAACAAAAGCGTTTCCCGGTATCGTCCCGCCCGAACGTCCCTTTACGATTTCCGCCGTCGCCAGTCGAGACGGACAGAATGGGGGCTGGTACGGGTACGGCAGCGACGGTATCGGAGCCAACATGATCTGCGGGCATCATTGTGTCCAATTCAGAAACATTTACGGCAAGTATAACGAGGCTCATTTCCACTGCGGACACAGCATTACGGATGACCCGAAGCTGCTTCTGACCATCCGCGCGCTCGGCGGTCTCCCGGTCGACAGTCTCTCCGCCGACGACGCGGAAACGGCCGCCAAAGCCATCGAATGCGGCTATCTTGTAAAGAAAGACGGTATCCTCACGCCTGCCATGGTAGCGGTTTCCCTGAAAGACCGGGAAGATTTCTTCCATCTTTGCAAGGCGTTTGAAACCGCAGACATCAAGCCTGTTATCTCCGAAATCGTCGATGAACTGGCGGCGTTCGTGAAGGCGCACATTCCCGCGCATCTCATGAACGAATATAGTTATTACGTCCAGTTCTTCGTATTCGGTCGACTCCAGCCCGCCGTGATCGGTGCGCTCCGTGACGAAGGCGTCCTCTCGGAGCAGAAGAGCCCGCTCGGCCCGGAAGGAATGCTTCTGTTCGTCGATTGAGTATCCCCGGCACGTTATCTCATAAAGCGATACTTGAATTTTTTCAGCCAAAACAGCACAAAAGCGGTGTCCGGCATCCCGTCGGCATCGCTTTTTGCGTTTTTTCGGTAATATCTGTCGTTTTCGGTGTAAACGAAAGAGATTGCCACTCGAAACGGGGAGAAATTCGCCCGTAATACTTGACTTTTTTTCATATTTTTAATATAATAAACTAAATACATGGTTGCTTCCGCCGCAATCGACGGATCCCGCCGTGAAAACGAAGGAGTCATTATGAATCAAAGAGAAAAACTCGGATCCCGACTCGGCTTTATTCTTCTGTCCGCCGGCTGCGCGAACGGCTGCGGCAACGTATGGAAATTCGCGTGGATGACCGGCCAGAACGGCGGCGGCGGCTTCGTGCTCGTTTACCTGCTCTGCCTCCTGATCCTCGGTCTGCCCGTCATGACGATGGAATTCGCCCTCGGACGCGCATCCCAGGTCTCCCCCGTCAGAATGCTCGGCAAGCTCCAGAAGCCGAAACAGGGCTGGCACGTTTACGGCCCGTTCGCTCTGCTCGGCAACATCGCCCTCATGTCCTTCTACACGGTCGTGACCGGCTGGATCTTCTATTACTTCTACAAATTCCTCACCGGCCAGCATGAAACGCTCCGCATCATCACGGACGCCGCTACCGGCGAAATGACGCAGAACCCGTTCGTCAACATGATCACGAACCCGACGCTCAACGTCATCATGCTTGCCATCGTCGTTGTGGTCGGCTTCGGTATCCTCTGCTTCAACCTGCAGGGTGGTCTCGAACGCGTGACGAAGTACATGATGGCGATCCTGTTCTTCCTCATGATCGTTCTTGCGATCTACAGCGCAACGCTTCCGGGCGCCGCTGAAGGCATCAAGTTCTATCTACTCCCCGACTTCTCGAAGATCAACCTCAGCGTCGTCGTCGCTGCCATGAACCAGGCGTTCTTCACGCTGTCTCTCGGTATCGGCTCGATGGCTATCTTCGGTTCCTACATCAACAAGGAACGCTCCCTCATGGGCGAATCCGTCAACGTTATCCTGCTTGACACGTTCGTTGCCCTGATGGCCGGCATGATCATGTTCCCTGCCTGCTCCACCTACGGTCTCGAACTCGACGCAGGTCCGGCGCTCCTCTTCAACACGATGGCAACCGTCTTCAACGAAATGGGCGCCGTCGGCCGTTGGATCGGCACGCTGTTCTTCCTCTTCATGTGCTTCGCCGCTCTCTCCACCGTTCTTGCGGTATGTGAAAACATCATCGCCATGGTCAGAGACCTCACCGGCTGGAGCCGCCCGAAGGGAAGCATCATCTGCGGTATCGGCATTTTCGTTCTTGCTCTGACGACCGCCCTCGGCTTCAGCGTCATCAAGTTCCAGCCGTTCGCAGACGGTTCCGCCTTCCTCGATTTCTGGGACTTCATCGTTTCGACGAACCTCCTGCCGCTCGGCTCCATCTGCTTCGCCATCTTCTGTACTTGGAAGTTTGGCTGGGGCTGGGACAATTTCGTGGAAGAAGCCAACGCGGGCCGCGGCCTGAAGGTCAAGAGATGGATGAAACCGATCTTCCAGTTCGTCGTTCCGGCAATCGCCCTCATCCTTTACGTCTACGGTCTCGTCACCTTCCCGTGGCACTGATCTCGCTAACCGAATATCCGAAAGGGTCTGCTCCGGCAGGCTCTTTCTTTTTGCTGCGGAGGGTAGCATTGTGCCGCCGGATATGATATAATAGGGTATCTTCACACAAAGGACTGCCATGAAAAATTTAGCTGTCGGCATTCTCGCTCACGTGGATGCCGGAAAAACAACGCTTTCCGAGGCGATGCTCTACGCGGCAGGCCGGATCCGGAAGCCGGGGCGCGTCGATTGGCGGAACACCTACCTCGACACGCACACGCTCGAACGCGAACGCGGGATCACGATCTTCTCGAAGCAGGCGATCCTCGAATACGGGGATCTGCATCTGACGCTCGTTGACACGCCGGGGCACGTCGATTTCTCCGCCGAAACCGAACGCACGCTGTCCGTTCTCGATTACGCCATTCTCGTCATCAGCGGTTCAGAGGGCGTACAGGCGCATACGGAAACGCTCTGGCATCTGCTGGCGCGGTACAAAGTTCCCGTCTTTCTGTTCGTCACCAAAATGGATCTCGACGGCGCCGACAACGGTATCATCATGCGGAATCTCACGACGCGGCTCTCGTCCGCCTGCGTGGATTTTTCCTCATCCGAATCGCCCGACGAGCGGATCGCGCTCTGCGACGAGGACGTGCTTGAGAGCTATATGGAAACGGGTCTCGTCAGCGATACAGATACGGCGCGTCTGATCCGCGAACGCAAGCTGTTCCCCTGCTTTTTCGGCAGCGGACTCCGGCTCGACGGCGTGGACGCGCTGATGCAGGCGCTCGAAACCTACACCGTTGAACCGCGTTTTCCCGACGCTTTCGCCGCGCGGGTCTACAAAATCGGGCATGACGCCGCCGGCAACCGACTGACCTACTGCCGCGTCACGGGCGGATCGCTCGCCGTAAGACAGACGATCACCTACACGCCGGAGGGAGCGGACACGCCAATTGAGGAAAAGATCACCGGCATCCGCCTCTATTCCGGGGCAAAATACGACGCCGTGGATTCGGTCGAAGCCGGAACGCTCTGCGCGCTGACCGGGCTGACGGAAACTGCGGCCGGGTTGGGCTTCGGCGAGGCGGAATCGCAGTTTCTCCCGATCCTGCAGCCGGTGCTCCACTACCGCATCACGCTGCCGAAGGACGTGCCGCCTGCCGTCATGCTTCCGAAACTGCGGGAACTCGAAGAGGAAGACCCGCTTCTGCACATCGTATGGAGCGAACGCTACGGCGAGATCCACGTGCAGGTCATGGGGCAGGTGCAGACGGAGGTACTGACCGCGCTCATCGAAGAGCGATTCGGCGTAACGGTCTCGTTTGACGACGGACGGATCCTCTATAAAGAAACCGTCACCGCGCCCGTGGAAGGCGTTGGTCATTTTGAGCCGCTGCGCCACTATGCGGAGGTACATCTCCTGATGGAACCGCTTCCGCCGGGATCCGGGCTCGTCTTTGAGACGGCGGTCAGCGAGGATTTTCTCGGCCGGAACTGGCAGCGGCTGATCCTCACGCATCTTGAAGAAAAGCAGCACCTCGGCGTCCTCACGGGCAGCCCGATCACCGATATGAAACTGACGCTCGTCAGCGGCCGCGCACACATCAAACACACGGTCGGCGGCGATTTCCGCGAGGCTACCTACCGCGCCGTGCGGGAAGGTCTGATGTTCGCCGCCCTCGACGGACACTGCGCGCTGCTTGAGCCGTGGTACACGTTCCGGCTGGAGGTTCCCACCGAGACGGTCGGCCGCGCCATTTCCGACATTGTCGCCCGATACGGCACGTTCGAAGAGCAGGAGGCCCCTGCCGGATCGAGCGTTCTCGTCGGCCGCGCGCCGGTTTCCGCCATCCGCGATTATGCGAAGGACGTAGCGGCGTACACGCACGGCAAAGGCCGTTTCACCTGCCGCGTCGAAGGATACTTCCCCTGCCACAATGCCGACGAAGTGATCGCCTCGTTCGCCTACGACCCGGAAGCCGATCTCGACAACACGCCGGATTCCGTCTTCTGTTCGCATGGGGCAGGCGTGGTCGTTCCGTGGCGCGCC
>JAZUKT010000151.1:0-4571 GCA_045643445.1 Eubacteriales bacterium | reverse complement strand
AGCCTTTGAAAAGGCTCGACCGAAACTTTTGAGTGACAACGTACAGTTTAAGTCTGACGCTCTGCTGTACACCTTGTCCATCCTATCCCATCCATAAAAGTTTTCGCCAGGCCTTTTCCAAAAGGCCGCGTTCCCCTCGTTCTCCTCCCCCCGTACACAAAAAGCTGCTTGTCCATAAACAGACAGGCAGCTTTTCTTCATTATATTATATGGTGTCGGCGGCGTTCAGTTCTTCCTCTTCCTCATAGAGCTGCATGAGGCGGTCTTCCGCGACTGTTTTAGCGTCCGACAGTTCGATCGCACGGTGGTAATCCGAGGCGGCTTCCCCGTACAGTTCGTCGTCGATCTCCGCGAGCTGTTTTTCGAGTTTGGCGATCTCCCGCGCGACTTCCACCTTGCGTTTGGCGATGCGGCGGATCTCCGCGCCCTTCTTTTTGTGCTCCTCAAAGAGCCCCTTCTGCTCGCTCTCCACTTCGACTGCGGCAGCGGAAACGCTCGGTGCAGCGGATTTTGCGACGCGCGCGGCGATCAGCTCGTCGTAGGTGCCGTTGAAGTTCGCGCCGTTCTCTCCGAGATCAATGAACCGCGTCGCAAGCTGCTTCGTGAAATAGCGGTCGTGCGAAACGGCGATGATCGTGCCGTCGAAGGCCTTGAGCGCATTTTCGAGCGCCTCCCGCGATTCGATGTCGAGGTGGTTCGTCGGCTCGTCGAGGATCAACAGATTCATCTTCGATAAAATCAGCTTGGCGAGCGTAAGCCGTGCCCGTTCTCCGCCGGAAAGCACGCGCACCTCTTTCTCAATATCGTCGCCGCGGAACAGAAAGAGCGCCAGCGTGTTGCGGATCTCCGTCTGCGTCAGCGTCGGATAGGTGTTCCACAGTTCCGAGAGGACGGTGTTGTCGTCGTCAAGATTCTGGTTTTCCTGATCGTAGTAGCCGACCGTGACGTTGTAGCCGAATTCGATCTCCCCGGCGAGCGGTTCGAGCTGCCCGAGCAGGAGTTTGATCAGCGTCGATTTGCCGCAGCCGTTCGGGCCCCAGATGAAGAGGCGGTCGCGCTTCTTCACGAGGAACGAGAGATTTTTGAAAAGGATATGCGAGCCGAATCCCATCGTCAGTCCTTTGGCGGTAGCGACGTCGTTGCCGGATTCGCCGGACGAGGTCAGCGCAAAGCGGATCGCTTTCGGCGCGGCCTTCGGCTTTTCGACCTTCTCCATCCGTGCGATCGCCTTTTCCCGCGATTCCGCCGCGATGATGTTGCGCTCGCGGTTCCAGCGGTGCTGCAATTCGATATAGGCTTCGAGCCGGGCAATTTCCTTCTGTTGCAGGTTGTATTTCTTCTCGGCTTCCTTCCGATAAGCCTCTTTTTCGACGACGTACTGCGAGTAACCGCATTTGTACAGCCGCGCGCGTCCGTGCTCGATGTCGAGCGTCATGTTCGTCACGCGGTCAAGGAAGAATCGGTCGTGGGAAACGAGAATGACGGTTTTACTTTTGTGATACGCCGCGAGATGTTCCTCCAGCCAGACCATCGTATCGAGATCGAGGTGGTTCGTCGGCTCGTCGAGGATCAGCACGTCCGGCTCGCGAAACAGAAGCCGCGCGAGTGCCAGTCGGGTGCGCTGTCCGCCGCTCATGGAGGAGACGGGGAGCGCCCACGTGGATTCGTCAAAGCCGAGGCTCGAGAGAATACTGCGGCAGCGGGACTGGTAGTGCAGGCCGCCGTCGGTGATATAGCGGCTGTTCAGATCGGTGTACGCCTTCGAGAGCCGCTCGAGCGTTTCGCTGTCTGCGGGATCTGCGGCGTCCAGTTCGCGCTGTAACTGCGCCAGCCGGATCTCCGCGCGGCAGAGGTCTGGAAAGACGGCGTACATCTGCCCGAGCACCGTTTCGTTGACGGGAGAATCGGCCTTTTCTTCGGGCGTGACGGCGAGGTCAAGCACGTTGAAGGCGTCGTCCTGATGGAGAATGCCGATCGACTTGTCCCGCGCGAGGTAAATTTCCCCTTCGTCCGGCGGCAGTTCGCCCGAGAGCATTTTCAGAAGCGTGGATTTTCCGCTTCCGTTGACGCCCACGACGGCGAGGCGGTCGCCTTCCTCGAGGGAGAAGGAGATCTCGCCGAGGATCTCGCGTGTGCCGACCCGGAAGGCGAGGTTTCGCGTGCTGATGGATATCATAAATACGTTGCTTTCTTCAAAATGGCGTCAGCGGGTACGCCGGCCTGTGTAGTCGTAGGAGCCGTTCTGCGGGCGGTACGGATTGTTCGCGTTCCGGTTCGGCTGTCCGTTTGCGGGATACGAGCGATTGCCGGAAGCGGAATTCGGGCGCTGTCCGTTTGCGGGATAAGAACGTTGACCGTTTGCGGAGTACGGGCGTTGACCGTCTACGGAACGTTGACCGTCTACGGAACGTTGACCGTTCGTCGGATACGGGCGATTGCCGGAAGCGGTGCGCTGACCGTTAGCCTGCTGCGGACGGCCGTACAGCCGCTCGTCGTAGTCTGATTCGGCCATATGGAACGACTGCTGCTGATGATTCTTTCTGAAAACGGTATTGGCGAGGATCTCGGCGGCCGTGTCGTTGAAGAGCGCCGCGATGAAGAGCACCACGAATGCGACGGCGGCGATAATGACGAGCCACAGAATGACCTTCAGAATCGTCACGATCACGCTGCCGGCGGTGGTGGACTTTGCCTCGACAGGCGCGGTATCCGTTGTCTGAGCCGCGTTCTTCTGCAGGTTCGATGCAGTCATCGTGGCGGCGAGCTTGTTGACGCAGGTGGCCGCGGCGTGATCGAAATCTCCGGCTGCAAAGTCGGGTTCGAGCACGGTATCGCGGATCTCCGTGAGCGTCTCGGTCGTCAGAACGGATTCGACGCCGGTGCTCGGGAGCAGATAATAGCTCTTATCGTCCGTCGAGAGCAGGAGCAGCACGCCCTCGCCGAGCTTCCAGTTGGTGAAAACGCCCTTCGCGTATTCGGCGACGTCGATCGCGCCGGTCGTCCTGACCGTGCAGACGGAGACGCGGCAGCCGGTGTCGTTATTGAGCGATTTGTTGATTTTCTTGATACCCGCAGCCGTTTCGTCGGTGAGCACGTCCGCGTCGTCCGCTACGTAGTCGATCGCGCGCGGATAGGAAACGGCGGCGATCGGCAGAACGGTGACGGCGAGCAGAACGAGTGTCAGAACGAGAACGGCCAGACGGCGCGTGGCGGTACTGGATGTCATCATGATTTCTCCTTACGAGTTGGCGATACCGATGAGTTTTTCCTTGAGTTCGGCTTCCATGCGGACGAGTTCTTCTTCGGCGGCCACTCTCTTTTCGTGTCCTTCCTTCTGGATCTGTTGGATCTCGTCGAGCGTCTGGATCAGCTGTTCATTGGTGTGCGTCAGCGTCTCGATATCGACGATGCCGCGTTCGGATTCCCGGTGTACGTCCACCGTAGCCTGATGGAGCGCTTCGGCGTTCTTCTTGAGCAGTTCGTTCGTCATATCGTTGACGGCGTGCGCGGCCTGCATAGCCTGCTGGGAGTGCTCCACGCCGAGCGCGATGACCATCTGACTCTTCCAGAGCGGGATCGTGTTCATGATGACGGTCTGGATCTTTTCGGTCATCATGGAATCGTTGCTCTGCACGAGGCGGATCTGCGGCGCCATCTGCACGGAGACCATGCGGGTCAGTTCAAGGTCGTGCAGCTTGCGCTCGAAGCGGTCGCACAGTTCCTCGAAATCGTGAGCGCTCTGCGCGTCTTCCGGCAGGCCGGATTCGGAGGCCTTCTGACGGAGTTCGGCAAGCGTGGTCTCGCGTTCGTCGGCGAGTTTCTTTTTGCCCGCGGCAATGTACATGGACAGTTCCTTGAAGTTGGTCATGTTCAGCTGATACAGCTCGTCGAACATCGTGATGTCCTTGAGCAGACCGATCTGATGCTGTTCGAGCGAGGCGACGATGTCGTTGACGCTGGATTCGCACTTGTCGTAGCGCACCTTGAGCGTCTCGATCCTGCGCTTCGTGCTGTGGAAGAGTTTGGCGAGACCGTGCGGCTCATTTTCGGCGTCGTCGTTCAGTTCCTTCAGGTTGAGAACGAGGCCTTCGATCATTTCGCCGACTTCACCGAAATCCTTGTTGCGGACGCTGCCGAGCGCGGTGTCGCTGAAATCGGAGATCTTCTTCTGCGAGGACGAGCCGTAGCCGATGATCTTCGCGGAATCGGAGAGGTCGATCGTTTCGGCGAAGCGGTCGATCATTTCCTGCTCTTCTGCGGTGAAAACGGGTTCTGCGGGTGCGGCGGGCTTTTCTTCTGCGGCTGCGGCTGCGGCTGCGGTTTCGGCGGCTTCAGCGGCAGCTGCTGCGGCTGCTACGCCAAACGGATCTTCGGGATTCCATTTCAGTTCGTTATCCATCTTGTTCTCCTTATCGTAATCTATATGATGTGGGGGTTGAGTTCGGGTTCATTCGCCGTCCGGGGCGGATTTGCCGGATTTCGCGGGCTTTTCGGGGAGATAGGCGTCGGCGGCGTCACCGAAGGCGGCCAGGCGGCTGAGCGCGAGCAGGCCGAGGGCGAAATAGAGGCCG
>JAZUKT010000150.1:0-2023 GCA_045643445.1 Eubacteriales bacterium | reverse complement strand
CGCTTTCCGGATAAAGCTCCAGTTTGATGATGCCGCCGTTTTCCATTTCGATCTGTACCATGTTGTTTGCCGTCCTTTCGTGATTGCCTGTATCAGCGGCTCTATTGTAACAGATTCCGGCGGGATTGTCAATGCGGCGGATTTTGAAATTGTCGGGCAAAACGGGAAGATTTTCGCCATAGCGGGCATACTAATATGGCATGAGCATATCGAAAGGGAGGCGGACACATGAACGGAACGGCGCGGTGGATTCTCATAATCGCAGGCGGGATCCTGGCGGCCTGGGCGATCCGGTCAGCGGGGCTGCCGCTGCTTCTGCCGTTTGCCGTCGCGTGGATCGGCGCGGAGCTGACCCGTCCGCTGATGACGTTTCTGACGAAGCGATCCCGGCTCGGGCAGGTGCGCGGCGGCGTTCCGTTTCGCATGGCGGCGGCGATTGTCCTGTGCGGCGGCTTGATCTGGCTGACGGCGGCGCTCTCCGGGCGGCTGATCGGCGCACTGGGAGAAGCGGCCGCGGAATTGCCGGAACTCGCGGACAAAGCGGTGGCGCTTCTCTGGCAGGTGTACGATCTGCTCCCGATGAAGCAGGACGGCGCCGTCGTGTCCGTTCTCTCGAATATGCTGACCGAGGCGGCGGCGTGGATCGGCGGGCGTGCGGCGTCGTTCGTGGCGGCCGGGGTGCAGAAATTGCCGGGCGGGATCCTCGCGCTCTTCGTGACGGTGGTCTCCTTCGTACACATGGCGGCAGATCCCGACGGCGTGAGGCGCGCGGTCTGCGCGTTTCTGCCGGAACCGGCGGCGGAGAAGGCGGAAAACCTTTCCCGGCGGCTCGGTGCGGCGGTGACGGCGAGTTTCCGCACCTGCGGGATCATGATGATCCTCACCTACGCGGAACTGACGTTCGGGCTGGTGCTGCTCGGCGTGAATCGGGCGCCGCTGTACGGGCTGATCATCGCCGTGATCGACGCGCTGCCTGTGCTCGGATGCGGCGCGGTGCTCGTTCCGTGGGCGCTCGGGTGCTTCCTCAACGGCGAGACGGGACGTGCAATCGGGCTGCTTCTGCTGCTCGGTGTGGTGTGGGCGATCCGTCAGGTGGCGGAACCGCGGATCATCGGCACGTTTTCGGGCGTGCATCCGTTCCTGACACTGGCGGCGATGTATGCGGGTTGGGCGCTCTTCGGCGTGGCGGGATTGCTTCTCGCGCCGGTCGGGCTCTTCTTCCTGAAGCAGGAGCCGATGTGAATGCGTGGAGTGTTGGAAAAACATGAATTTTGCTCTTCTTTTTCTCCTTTTGCGGAGGAGGCGCCAACAAGTTGGCACAAAGAAGCAAAAAGAGGAACCTTCGAACGCCTGGATGTTTCGACCTTTGCGAAGTCCGCTTGGGACAGCATCAAAGATGCTGCCCTAGGGCGTTGCCCCTTCGAACCCCACGAGCCTTTGAAAAGGCTCGACCGAAACTTTTGAGTGACAACGTGCAGTTTAGGTCTGACGCTCTGCTGTGCACCTTGTCCATCCATACCCATCCATAAAAGTTTTCGCCAGGCCTTTTCCAAAAGGCCGCGTTCTCCCCGCGTACTCCTCGTTCCCGCAAAAAAAGGAGCCGGACGGATGAGATCCATCGGCTCCTTTGAAGGGATTCGATTCAGTTGAGGTAACCCTGGCGATAGAGAAGTTCTGCCGTGAGGAGCCCGCCGCCTGCCGCACCGCGGAGGGTATTATGGGCGAGTCCGACGAACTTGTAATCGAAGATCGTATCGGGGCGGAGACGGCCGAGCGTAATGCCCATACCGCCGTAGATATCGCGGTCGAGTTTGGCCTGCGGGCGGTTATCTTCCTCAAAATAGGTGATGAACTGCTTCGGTGCGGAGGGCAGTTCGAGCATTTGCGGCAGTCCGCGGTAGCTTGCCCATTCTTCGAGGATCGTTTCACGCGGCGGCGGATTGTCGAAGGACATGAAGACCGCTGCGGTATGACCGTCGGTAACGGGAACGCGGATGCACTGCGTGGAGATGATCGGGCCTTC
>JAZUKT010000149.1:0-22972 GCA_045643445.1 Eubacteriales bacterium | reverse complement strand
GCGCCGCCGCTGACGGAGAAAACTACGAGTGGACGGACATGTACGAGGGCTTCGCGAAACCCGCCGAGGAAGAAGGCTTTACCGCGCTTGCCGCAAAATTCCGCGCCGTAGCCGCCATCGAAAAGCATCACGAGGAACGCTACCGCGCGCTGCTCAAGAACGTGGAAACCGCCGCTGTCTTCGAGAAGAGTGAAGTCAAGGTATGGGAATGCCGCAACTGCGGTCACATCGTCGTCGGCACGAAAGCGCCCGAAGTCTGCCCCGTCTGCGCTCATCCGCAGGCCTACTTCGAAGTCAACGCGGAAAACTATTGATCGATCATGACGGACGAAAAACTGAAACGGATCAACGAACTGGCGCAGAAGCAGAAGACGGACGGTCTCACCGACGACGAAAAAGCCGAGCAGGCCGAGCTGCGCGCCGAGTACATCAAGGATTTCCGGGCATCCATGCGCGGGATCCTCGATAACACCGTGATCCAGCGGCCGGACGGCTCGAAGGAACCGCTCACCCGCAAGGATAACGGCACAAAGGCGTAAGACCCCACCGACGATCCGAATCAACAAAAGCAAAATGAAAAGACCGCCGAGCAGCAACCCGGCGGTCTTTTTTTATTGCATTACAGATCAATTCTCTCAAAATTCCGGCACGCGGCGCGATAGGACAGAGCCGTGACGAATGCGTATATCAACGCTCCGGCGGCAAGCGACAGCAATTGGACTGCGAGGCGCTCCGTTCCGAAGGCGTTCAGCGCCTCAAGTCCCGGGATATAGTGCAGCGCCTCCGCTACGCCGATCCACAGAAATGCGGCCACGGCGTACCCGATGAACGGACCGCTGAACCGATAGGCGGTTTTCCAGAATCCGCCGACGAAAATGAGGTTGAACAGTCCGAATCCGACGAGCGCCATGCCGAGCGCAAAGAAATTCGCGTTCATCAGGGCGTTATTCCGGTACACGACAGCATCGGCGAACACCGTCATCCGCAGAACGACGGCAGCGGTCATCAAAAGAAAGGCACACAGCTCCACGAGGCATGTGAACAGGTATTTTCCTTTCACGACGTCCCGCTTCGCCATCGGCAGCAAGGCGGAAAACACGATATCGTTCGCCTCGCGGGCGTTCTGGTAACTCTGGAAGATCCCGAGTGTCACGAAGAACACGCCGCAAAGGATCGGATAGCCGGGCAGGAAAAACATCAGGCCGAAAAGAATGAACCAGAAGGACAGAGGCGACGCGCTGAGGCGGATCTCCTTCATGAGCAGTTTACGCATGGCTCTCTCCCCTTTCAAGACGCAGAAACGTCTCTTCCAGCGTTTCGCCGGGTGCGGAAAACTGTCCGATGAAATCGTCCTTCGGCCTGGAAGCCACGATCCTGCCGCCCGATATGTACACGATATGATCCGCACACTTCTCGATATCGGAAATGATATGCGTCGAGAAGAACACCGCCGCGCCGTCGTTTTTCAATTGTTGAAAAATCTCGAGCAATTCGTCACGCGAGAACGGATCAAGCCCGCTCGTCGGTTCGTCGAGAATCAGCACTTCGGCTTTATGGGACAGAGCCAGCAGCAGATTGCACTTGACCTTCATGCCCTCCGACATTTCGCGCGGCGTCTTGTTTTCATCGAGGCCGAAATAGGCGAGGTATTTCCGATAGGCTTCTTCATCCCAGTTATCGTAGAAGCCCCGGACGACGCGGACGATCTCGCTGAGCTTTTTCCGCGGGTACCAGTTGACCGTGCCGGTCGAGTAGCCGATACGCTGTTTGATCTCCGTTTCGTTTTCGGAAAGCGGCTTGCCGAAAAACAGGATCTCTCCGCTGTCGGGATGAACAAGATTCAGAATGGATTTGATCGTGGTCGTTTTTCCGGCGCCGTTCCGACCGATAAAGCCCGTAATGCTCCCTTGTTCGATCTGAAACGACACGTCTTGCAGCTGAAAGGCCGGGTAAGCCTTTTGCAGATTCCGTATTTCCGCAGCGATCATAAGCACCTCAGACAGATGATAATCAAATTGACTTGATTCAGACGCGGACAACGTAGTCCTTTTTGCGTTCCCGTGCCGCGGGCAGTTCGTCCGCACGGTAGCCGAGGATCAGATGACCGACGCCGCGATAATCCCCGCGGATGCCCCATTTTTCGAGGAGCGCTTTTCCTTCCGGGCTGTCGAATTCCTCCCGCGCGCGGTGGATCCAGCAGGAATCCACGCCGAGCGAGAACGCCGCGTTCATCATGTTGCCGATCACGAGACTGCCGTCTTCCACGTGCGTGGATACGTTCCGGTCGGCGAGGACGATCACGACGGTCGGCGCGCCGTAGAACGGATCCGCGGACGGGTTGCCCATCACGGCGGCGTTCATCCGGCGGAGCTGTTCTCTGGTTTCGGGATCCTGCACGGCGACGATCACCGGCGACTGACGCCCCATGCCGGTCGCGGCGTAGGTTCCGGCTTTCAGAATGGCGGTGAGCGCCGTTTCCTCCACCTGCTCCGGGCGATATTTACGTACGCTTCTGCGTTCGCACAGGGTACGGATGACTTCGTTTTCCATATGGTTCACTCCTATCAGATATTATCAAAGCGATTCAAAGATCCGTGTGCCGCGCGTCTTCATCCAGCGGGCAAGCAGTACGGTCAGCGCCGCCATCACCACGTCAATGCCGACGAAATACCACGTATCGCCGATCTTGTCGCCGACGGCGAGATAGAGGACGCCGAGGAGGATCACAAGTCCCCACTGACCGAAGATCGTGAACAGCGCGGCGGTGCTCTGCTTGACGGCGGCCGCCTCATTCGTCCAGTTCAGATTCGGGAATTTCAGATTGAGAAAGAGGCCGAACAGCGCGCTGAAAAGCGTGAACAGTACGGTAAAGACGAGCAGGAGAACCGCATCCGTCAGCGACAGACCGAACACGAAAATGCCGGCAGCCGCCAAAATCAGCGCGGGCACGAGCGTGAGGATCAGATGCATCCGCAGTTTCGCTTTCAGAACGTCCCACGAGGAGACGGGCAGCGACTGCACGATCCAGAGCGATTTTCCTTCAAGCGAAACGGACGGCGCCGTCAGCGCGTTCATCGAAACGGCAAAGCCGATGGCAGCAGCCACAAGCAGCGCCATGCCGCGACCGCCGAAAATTGACAACACATCGGTGACCGCCTGCCGCTTCACGATCAGCACGATCGCAGCGACCGGCATCAGCAGCGTTCCGAGCGCGCCGTTCATCAGATAGGTGGGACTGCTCTTCAGCCGGGCAAATTCACGCCGCAGAAGCGCGGACCCGGCGGGCGTCGTTTTCATCGTTTCCTTCGCCCGGTAGACCTGCCGTTTGCCGGCATATTTCGTCGTGGCAAGGCGCAAAAACGTCACCGTCAGAAGCCAGTACACGAGACCGAATGCCGCCAGATAGAGGAGCGCCATGATCACGAACGGCAACCATTCGCCCGTGAGCGCTCTGCCCGTCAGATACACGGGATACAGCGCCTTCTGCACGGTCGTGGCAAGCTGTTCCGCATTCGTGAGAATAAGCGTGAGCAATTGTCCGGCCTGCGAATAGATATAGAAATAGGCAACGAGAAACAGCATCGACAATGCGACCGTCACGAAGCTCTTATGCTGAACGTGACCGGCGACAAGCGCGATCAGCCAACCGAGCAGGCACGCGATCGCCAGCGTAAAGAGCGGCAGCAGGAAAAGCAGCCCGATGAAGACGAGCAGCGACGGTACCGAGAAGAATCCCGCGAAGATCCACGCGAGTTCCGCCGGGATCAGCACGAGCATCTCGAAGAAGAACGTCGTCAGATAGCACGACAGCATCCGCGCGAGCAGAATGAGCGACGGCGGGATCGGCATGGCGAGCAGCGTTTCGTTATCCTTTCCCTGATAAAGAGAAGAATACGTCGTGAACACGCTGCCGATGATGCCCATGACGCCGGCCATGCTGCTCATCAGCGCAAAATACAGCCAGCCGAAACCGATTTCCGTAAGCGGACGGCACAGGGCATCCGACATCATGAAGAAGAGAAGCCCGAACGCGCCGAACGCATACACGAGAAGCAGGCCGAAAAGGATGATCGAGCCGGCGTTTCTGCGTTTTCCGCTCTTTGCGTCCTGATAGAGGAACTTCGTCATCTGCAGGAACTGTTTATGAAGCAGCGCTTTAACCATGATCGTCCTCCAACTCAAGGAACACGTTCTCGAGCGAATCGTCGCCGCGCACTTCTTCCATGGTGCCCGAGCGGATCAGTTTGCCGCCGCGGATGATCGCCACGTGGTCGCACAGTTTTTCCGCCACTTCCAACACGTGCGTCGAGAAGAAGATCGCGCCGCCGCGGTCGCAGATGTCACGCATGATCTCTTTCAGCTGGTGCGATGCTTTCGGATCGAGACCGACGAACGGTTCGTCCATGAGCACCAGTTTCGGATCGTGCAGGAGGGCGGCGATCACGGCGAGCTTCTGCTTCATGCCGTGCGAGTAGGCGCTGATCGGCTGCGCGAGATCCGCCGTCAGTTCAAACAGCCCCGCGTACTGCTCGATCCGTGCCTTGCGTTCCGCGCTTCCGACGCCGAAGATATCCGCAACGAACGTGAGATACTGGATCCCCGTCATGAATTCGTACAGATCCGGGTTATCGGGGATATACGCGATCATTTTTTTGCAGGCGAGCGGGTCTTCCCTGACCGAAATACCGTTCACACGGATCTCACCGCCGTCAAACGGCAGAATCCCGCAAACCGCCTTGATGGTCGTCGTTTTTCCCGCGCCGTTATGGCCGATGAAGCCGTAAATTTCACCGGGTTCGATATGCAGCGACAGATCGGATACCGCCTCTTTGTCGCCGTACGTTTTCGTCAGATGACTGATAGTAAGCATAAATCCACCTCGTTTGATCGGATGATATCATAATGATATCACATTTTGAAAATCCTGTCAAGTGCGGGAAGAAAAATCGGTCAGCAATACCACGCCTCGGGGAACGGCTCGTCGTTGCAGAGTTCCGCGTGACCGCTCCGCTCGAGCATCATCTGCATGACGGCGACCATGATAGCTACGTCGCAGAGCTCAGTGGGCGCATCGCCGATGAAGCCGTCCGTGATCGCTCCGTGCACCCGGAACGGCGTCTCGAATTTCGGGAATTTCGCCGATTCGCAGCCGTTGCGGTGGATATAGGTCTCGATGACCGTACCGTCCGCCGTCCGCACCGTCATATCGGTCGGGATCTCGTGCAGATGCGGCACGCCGAGCGATTCCTCGATCCCGTGCAGGATGGTATTGCGGTTCTGTCCGACGCCGATCAGAAGCGTTTTGCCGTGCGCGCGGATCAGTTTGCCGTACACGCCCTCCGCCGGTGCGGGAGAATGGCAGGCGATCTCGCCGTCCACGAACGCTTTTGCTTTTTCGGGATCGTGGGAGAACGCGACGACGGAATGCGTCGGATGCAGGGAACGCACGCCCCGCGGATCCCGCAGCGCCAGATTCGGCAGCGTGCCCGTACAGCAGGAGCGAAGCGGCACGTCAAGCGTATAGACGGACGGGTCGAACTGTCGATCCCACGTGTGCGTCGGGAACAGAAGAATGCCGCCGCTCTCTCCGGCAAAATAGTCGATCAGAGCGTCAAGCAGCGTTTCGCCTCTGCCTTCGATCCCGCCGACCGCTTTCAGCGATGCGTGAACGAGAACGACGGAATCACGCGGCGCGCCCATTTCGTCAAGCTGCCGGATAAAATCGCTTTTCGTGTACATTTGTCTCCCCCCGATGCCGATCCGCTGTTGACTCTATTATATATGCCCCGCCGCGCGATTGCAAGAGCATCCCGAAAGATTCCGCGGAAAGCGAAAAACATAAGCGCGGCATACCGGGATGGCAAACCGCGCTTTTCTGCAATTTATTCTGCGGAAACGGGATCGGACGTTTTTTCGTAGAACACGGGGATCGCCGACGGAACGCCGCTTTCTCCGTCCACCGTCACGCCCTGCTCCATCAGTTCGGCACCGCTCACAACGGTGATCTGATCGGGGTGATCCTTTTCCCACACCTTATAATTCTGTCCGGGATCGAGCGCCTTCGGAACGATACCGTACGCGCCGCCCTGACGGAGGTAAGCGATCAGCATTCCCTCTCCGTTTTCGTGATCGTGGAACTGCATGGCGATATTCGCATCCGGCTCCTGACTGTAATCGGACAGGGCGTAATAATCGTTGTACATATATTTCTGGAGCGACGCCCATTCATCGAGCGCGCTGAGCGTCGTTTCATTGACCGTCGCGCCGACGCCGATACTGAGCGTGAGACGGGAACGCACGTCGTAGAGGCTGGTCGCATCCGCAAAGCCCGTACCCGTGAAGATGAGCCACGACAGTACGCCGAGGTTCTGGCACTGCTGCACCGTTACATCCGACCAGTAGTCACTCTTCGTATGCGCGAACGAGAAGCGGATCGTTTCAAGATCGTTTCTGCGCCCGCCGCCCGAGCAGGAGTCAAAAATCAGGCCGGGATTCTCCGCCGCGATCCGCGTCCACGCGTTGACGTAGCCCTCGCAGGCGTGATTTTCGGCCACACCTCTGCGGGTAACGCCGGTCGTCTCCCGTTCGGCCGCGTCAGCCGCTTCCCAGTACTCTCTGTTCTGCGTATTGAAATCCTGACGGTAGACGGTAAGGCCGTACTGCTTGACGGTGCCGTCCACAAGGTCGACCGCGTAATCTTCTGCAGCCTGTTTGCCGTAATTCAGCAGTACGTTATCCCTGCCGACGTCGATCCGGTTTTCTTCTCCGAGCGCCGTCCATTCCGGCGAGTCTTTCATAAAGCGCTCCGGCTCCATCCACAGCGCGAAGCCTGCGCCTGCCGCTTTGCACTTTTCCGACAGCGCAGCAAGCTTTTCGGCCGGGTAACGTTCGGCGTCCGCTTCCCAGTTGCCGGTAGCGTACCAGTTTTCCCACGTTTCGCCGCATTCGTACCAGCCCGCGTCGATCTCAAACGTACAGTTGAATCTGTCCGTTACGCCGGACGAAGAGAAAACGTCGACGGCAGCCATATCGTCGTCAGCGTTCTGGATGCCCGAGCAGAGATAGACGTTCTGTCTGTAATCCCGTCTGCCGGTATTCCGCATCAGATTATGCTCGATGATCCAGCGGCGCCAGATATTCTGACCGAACTGCCAGTCGCCGTCCTTATAGAACAGCAGCACGAGGCCGGATACCTTCAGGTGCTCGCCGCCCAGCATAACGGCGGACAAGCCTTTCTGACCGGCCATCACGCAAAGCCTGCCGTTTTTGATCTCGCAGTTCACCGTCCAGCTGCCCTGCCAGTTCACAGCGCCGACGACTCCGCCGCCGTCCTTCTGATTCTCGATATTGAAATACGGAAGGTAATCACTGCACGGCAGTCCGTTTTCACTGCTGAATTTTACTCTTTTATGGTTTTCCGCCAGCGTCTCCGTCAGCGGTTCGTATTCAACGTTGGGCTTCTGACTTCCCCGGTTGTAGTGAACGGTATACTCGTCTGCCGCCGCCATCTCGCCGTATGCATACAGATCCTTGATCTTGCCGGAATTCTCCGCGGAAAGATTCGTGAGCGTGGACGCCATCTCGACCACCGGGTAGTTCGGATAGGTCGTAAGCGTCAGCTTCAGTTCCAGCTGCTTATCGGCGCAGGTATAGACGATCTCGCGGATCGTGCGTTCTGCCGGATCACCGCTGTCCGGGTAATCCGTGACCGTGACGGGCTCGCCGACCGCTTTCGTCCAGATCAGCGCCGCGGCGTCCGTTCCGTCCACGGAAAAGGTCACGGGCGGCGTGTCGGCATCTTCGATATTCTCTTTCAGCCAGGCGTCAGCGGCATCCGAGTCGCCGTACGTCGTCAGATAGGAGAGATCTTTTTCGATCACGGGTGTTTCCTCCGCCGTTTTCGTCGTTTCCGTGCCGTTTGTTTCCGTCGTTTCGTCCTTCTCGGGCGCGGCGGGAGAGCACGACGCAAGCGGCAGCAGCATAGCGGCCGTCAGCAGAAACGCAAGCGCTTTCTTCATCGTTTTCATTCCGTTTCTCCTTGGTACATTGAAAAATATCCTCTGTTTCCACTATATCACAGGCGCGCTTTTTTGTCAACGCTTTCGGGCATTCCTGCCAATCGGCGGATTCCCCTTGACTTTTCGGCAACGTTATGCTAAAATGATTGTGTATATGTGTGTAAACACGTGTACGATCAAACCCGAAAAGGAGTTGTTCTTTTTTTATGGATACAGACGGGGCCATACGAAGCCTGTCTCATCTGACAAAACCGCTGCTCAGTACCGCTGCCGAGGAGCCCCCTCCCGGTAACGTCGGCACGCTCGTCTTTCTGTTTATCGTTTTCGTCATCCTCGGCGCTTATTTCGGCGGCGCGGAAAGCGGATTCTCCGCGATGAACAGAATCCGCATCAAGGCAAAAGCCGATGACGGCGACAAGCGTGCGAAAAGCGCTCTCTACATTTCAAACAATTTCGACCGTGCGCTGACCACGCTTCTGATCGGCAACAATATCACGCATATTGCCGCCGCTTCCGTGGCTACCGTGATCGCTTCCCGCCTGTTCGGTGCCTCCGATCGGGTGACGGCGCTCTGCACGGTCGTGACCACGCTGATCGTTTTTCTGTTCAGCGAAATGATCCCGAAAAGCTTTGCGAACGACCGCAGCGAAACGACCGCCATTTTCTCGGCGCCATCGCTCAAATTTCTCATGAAGGTCCTTGCGCCGATCTCCGCCTTCTTCTCGTGGATCTCCTCCGCCTTCACGCGCCTCGTCGAACATTTCGTCAAGCCCGTTGACGAGCCGTCCATCACGGAAGAGGAGCTTTACGACATCATCGACACGATTGAGGAAGAAGGCGTCATGAACGAAGAACAGGGCGACCTTTTCAAGTCCGCTCTCGATTTTTCCGACACCTGCGCCGAGGACGTGATGACCATGCGCGACGATATCGTTGCCGTGGACGCCTCGCTCCCGAACAGCGAGATCTTCGCCCTTGTCCGGGAGACGAATCACACCCGGCTTCCCGTTTACATCGGCAGCATCGACCGCATCATCGGTATCCTGCAGATCCGCGTATTCCTGCGCGAGTACCGCAAGAATCCGAGGGTTTCCCTGCGCTCGCTCCTGCTGCCCGCCTATCCCGTACATCCCGACGCCAAGATCGACGACCTGCTGACCGAAATGCGTCAGCACCGTTTCTACCTCGGCATCGTTTCCGATGAAGCCGGCAAAACGCTCGGCCTCGTCACGATCGAAGACTTTCTCGAAGAGCTGGTCGGAGAGATCTGGGACGAGGACGACGTCGTCGACAAGGATTTCATCAAGCTCGGCGGCAACCGTTTCCGCGTGAGTGCGCGTCTGACGCTCGGCAGCGTAGCCGAACGGCTTTCGCTCGATCCGCCGAACGGGATGGCGCCGGATCTGCCGCTTCTCTCGCTCGTTCTCCTGCATTTCGGCCATATGCCGGAGGAGGACGACTCCTTCCTGCTCGATCACTGGGAATTCACCGTGGATACGGTCGAAAACGGCCAGGTGAACACCGTCGTGATCCGTCTGCTCTCCGACGAAGACCTCGCGGAACTGACCGCCGAGGATGAAAAGGAGGAGGTGTGAGATGGGCTCTCTCGTTGTCATTCTTCTGATGATCGTTCTCTCCGCGTTCTTCTCGGCTTCCGAGATCTCCTTTAACGCATCGAACAAACTGCGGCTCAAAAAGGCAGCTGAATCCGGCAGCCGGACAGCCGCGCTTGCCTATCGGATCAGCGAGGACTTCACGACGGCACTCTCCGCTATTCTGATCGGCAACAACCTCGCCAATATTGCGGCCTCCACGGCGGCGACGGTCATTGCGATGAGTCTGTTGCTCTCGCGCCATGCGATGAACAGCGACAGCCTCGCCTCCGCGATCGCCACGGTGGTCATGACGGTCGTGATCCTCATTTTCGGGGAGATCGTGCCGAAGATTATTGCCAAAAACAACGCCGACGTATTCGTCCGCGTCTTCGCCTACCCGATCCGCATCCTGATGTGGATCCTCTACCCGCTCGTCTGGCTCGTCATGCTGCTCATCAAGGCGCTCTCGCACTTGTGGGGCAAGGACGACGAGGACATCCCGACCGTCACGGAAGAGGAGCTTTCCTCCATCATCGAAACGGTCGAGGAGGAAGGCGTCATTGACGAAGACAAGAGCGAACTGCTCCAGTCCACGCTCGAATTCCGCGACACCACGGTCGAAGAGATCATGACGCCGCGTATCGACATGACGGTGCTCGACATCGAGGACGCGACGCAGGATCTTGCCGGACTGGCGGACAGTTCCCGCTACTCCCGCATCCCCGTGTACGAGGACTCGATCGACAACATCATCGGCGTACTTTACCTGAATCATTACTACCGCCAGCTGCCGGACGACGGCGTTCTGACGGAAGACGCACTCCGCGCCATGCTCATGAAGCCCTGCCTCATCCACAAGACGATGAAGCTGCCGGGGGCGCTCGCCCTGCTCCGGGAACGGAAAACGCATCTTGCCATCGTGGTGGACGAATACGGCGGAACGCTCGGGCTCGTGACGATGGAGGATATTCTCGAGGAACTGGTCGGCGACATCTGGGACGAATCGGATGAGATCGTGCAGGAATGCGTCCGGACAGGCGAGAACACCTACGAAGTCTCGGGCGACATGAACATCGACGATTTCTTCTCGGAGATCGAATTCGAGCCGCGCGACTTCACCTGCGAATACTCGACGATGGGCGGCTGGGCGATCGAACAGCTCGAGGCTGACCCGCACGTCGGCGACAGTTTCCGCTATACCGATCTGCCGGAAGACGCCGATCCCGAAACAGAGCCGTACACCGAGCTCTTCGTCGTCGTGGACGCCATGGACGAAATGCGCGTCACGAAGCTGACGATCCTCGTCACACGGCACGAGACGGAAGAAGAATCGGAAGAATAAATCCAAACAAAAACAAGGCTTTGGGAATTCCCCGGAGCCTTGTCTTTTTTCAGAGATTTTTGCGGATCCGCTCGAGCGCGCCCTTTTCAAGCCGCGACACCTGCGCCTGCGAGATCCCGATCTCCTCGGCGATCTCCATCTGCGTCCGGCCGCCGTAAAACCGCCGCGCGATGATCCGCTTTTCCTTTTCACTCAGCCGTGCGATAGCCTCACGCAGTGCAATGTCCTCGAGCCATGCGTCGTCCGTGCAGTTCTCGTCGCTGATCTGATCCATCACGCAGATGGAATCTCCGCCGTCGCTGTACACCGTATCGTAGAGCGAGACCGGCTCCACGATCGCCTCGAGCGCATGGCTGACGTCGCGCACCGACTCGCCGATCTCCCCGGCAATCGCCTCGACTGTGGGTTCGCCCGACCATTCCGCCGCCAGCTTTTCCCGTGCCGAGAGTGCCCGGTACGCGAGATCCCGCACGGAACGGCTGACCCGGATCGTATTATTATCCCGCAGATACCGACGGATCTCTCCGACGATCATCGGCACCGCATAGGTCGATAATTCCACATCAATGTCCGTATTAAAATGGTCGATCGCTTTAATGAGGCCGATGCACCCGACCTGAAACAAGTCGTCCAGATTCTCCCGGCGGTTTGTGAATCGCTGCACGATGCTCAGCACCAGCCGCAGATTCCCGTCGATCAGTCGTTCTCTCGCCTCTGTATCACCGTTTCTGACCCGACCGAGCAGTTCCCTCTTCTCTGCTGACGATAGCGTAGGAAGTCTCGACGTATTCACGCCGCATATCTCCACCTTATTATTGTACATCCCGCGCACCCCGACTTTGGTTGTGACTGGATTCAGTATTGCCAGCCGGATCGGTTCGTTATGCAGCGGCGGCGCTGGTGCTTTATGGGAGTTATCCCATTCAAAACGGCCGGAATCGGTTGACAACCGTCGGCGCGCAGACTATAATAAAGATGATTTTTTAACTGATACCTTGGAGGAACCGTCATGGCAATTTTCCATGCTGACCGCACCGATATGGCGCTTGCATCACGCCTTCCCATTACGCAGGAAACGGAACAGATCCCGCTCACCTACCAGATCGGCGAGACCGTCTATCACGGCATTCCGGCCGCGTTTTCGCCGAAGATGAAACGCATCGCCGTGGATTCAAACATCACGCGCTTCGTCTTTACGGGGTCGAGTCCCGAAGGCGTGACCGTTTCGGCGGAAGCGACCGTCTATCACGATTTTCCCGCCGTCGAATGGATCGCGTATTTCACGAATTCCACCGGCGAAAAATCTCCCATCGTCTCGGATATCCGCTGGACGACAGCGTTTCGCGGTGCAAATCCCGTGCTCTATCACTCGAACGGCGACACGCAGGCGACGGACGGCTTCGAGACATACCGCGACGCGATCGGGCAGGCAATCTCGCTCACCCCGGTCGACGGTCACTCCAACAAAGGCGCGTTCCCGTATATGCGCGTGTGCATGGACGACTGGTTCGTCAACCTCGCCATCGGCTGGGCCGGTATGTGGACGGCTTCATTTGCGCCCGCTGACGGCGGCGTATCCGTCTCGGTCGGTCAGAAGCGCTGCCACATGACGATTTTACCGGGCGAAACGATGCGCACGCCGTCGGTGCTCTTCCTGGCGGCAGGCGAAAGCGACGACCACGCCCGCAATCTGTGGCGGAAATTCTACTTCGCTCATCTGCTGCCGAAGGATAACGGCAAGCCGCTCGGCCCGATGCAGTCGGTAGGCGTCGCCAATCCGAATTTTGCCGAATTTGCCGGTGAAACGACCGAATCCCAGCTCGCCGGACTTGAAACCTATCTGACCCGCGGTCCGAAGCCCGACATCTGGTGGATTGACGCAGGCTGGTATCCGTGTCCCTACCGCTGGTGGGCATCCGTCGGCGATTGGTTTGCCGATCCCGTCCGCTTTCCCGAAGGACTCGCGCCGATCGGTCAAAAATGCGCGGAAAACGGCGTCAAATTCCTGCTGTGGTTCGAGCCGGAGCGCGTCAGACCCGGCACCTTTTTGCACAACGAGCATCCCGAATGGCTTCTGCCGGTCGAAGAGATGCAGGATTTCATGCTCGACCTCGGCAATCCCGACGCCGTCAAGTGGCTGACCGACCACGTATGCAGCCTCATCAACGAATATAAAATCAACATCTACCGACAGGACTTCAACCATCATCAGCCCATCCACGCATGGGAAAGAGCAGAAGCGGACGACCGCATCGGCGCGATGGAAAACCAGCATATTCAGGGGTATCTCGCCTTTTGGGACGCGCTCCTCGACCGCAATCCGGGACTCATCATCGACTCCTGCGCAGGCGGCGGACGGCGGAACGAACTCGATGCGATGCGCCGCAGCGTGCCGCTCCATTACACCGACGTCGGATACGGTCACCATCCCGTCAAGCAGAAGCAGTACCGCCTCATGTTTGAGTGGATCCCGTACTTCCGCGGACAGAACACGAGCTGGGACTATCCCGATGGGCATTACGCGACCGGCGATGAGCGCAATTACGGTCAGCCGTATGACGCTTTCTCCAGCCACAACGCCATGACGCCCGCGCGCTCGATCGGCGTTCCCGTGGACGCGACGGAGGAAATGCTCGCCGTCGATCGGGTCATGCTGCCCATCTGGAAGCGTGCCGCCGAAATCGAGCTGCGCGCCGATTACTATCCGCTGACCGAATGCCGCAAGGATCCGCACGACTGGTACGCCATGCAGTTCGACGATCCGGACGAGGGCGACGGATTCGTGCAGATCGTCCGCAACACGATGGTGGATGAGGACACGTTCGTTCTCCGCATGAAGGCGATCCGCCCGGACTGCCGTTATGCGTTTGAAAATCCCGAAACGGGCGAAGCGATGACGCTCACGGACGGCGAACTTGAAGGCGGCATTGCGCTGAAGCTCGCCCCGCGTTCCGGCGCCGTCTGGTTCTACCGCACGGTATAAACAAATTCAGTCACGCGAAAAGACCGTTCTCACAAACGAGAGCGGCCTTTTTTGTGTTGGCAGGGATCCGGGTGAAACGAAAAAGCCGCGCTCCACGAGAGAACGCAGCTTTTGTTTATTCGGTTGATCAGAGCATTTTGACGAGATCGGGGATGCACTCCTCGAACTTGACGCCGTACCAGTGATCCTTGTCGCCCATCGTGTGGCGGATGCTGTTGACCGTCGTTTCCACGGCGATCTTCATGGCTTTGACGAGCGGCTTATCAAGCATGAGCGCGCCGAACATCGCCGACGAGAAAACGTCGCCCGTACCGTGGCAGGAGATCGGCAGATTCTTCGAGAAATATTCGTCGTACCGGCCGCTTTCGCTGTCGTAGCCGACCACGCCCTGATTTTCTCCGTCGTACATGACGCCCGTAACGGCCGCCTTTTTCGCGCCGAGGCCGGTCAGTCTCTTGAGCAGGTCGTGGATATACGCTTCGTCGTATTCACCCGGACGGCGGAATTCTTCCCCGAGCATCAAGGTTGCTTCCGTCAGATTCGGGACGATAATGTCCGCCTTGCCGCACAGTTTCGCCATCGCGTCCACGATATCGTGCGTGAATCCGGCGTACAACTTGCCGTTGTCGGCCATCGCGGGATCAACGAAAATGAGGCCGGGCTTGAATTCGTCAATGAAATTCTCGATCATCTGCGCCTGCTCCGGGGATCCGAGATAGCCCGTGTACACGCCGTCAAATTTGAGTCCCTGCGTCTTCCAGTGCGCGGCGATCTTCGGAATGTCCTCGCTCAGATCACGGAACGTCCAACCCGTGAAGCCGCCCGTGTGCGTCGAAAGAACCGCCGTCGGGATGACCGCACATTCCACGCCCATCGCGGAGATCAACGGCAGCGCCACCGTGACGGAACACTTGCCGAAGCAGGATATATCTTGAATCGTAACCGCTCTTTTCATCGGTCGAAACACCTCTTTATTATATTTTTACATAGTATAGCGCAGTTTTATAAAAAATGCAAGGGGCGAGATGTACAACACCGCAAAAAAATCACACCGATTTTCGTACAGGTTACCGACCGCAACAAAAAACAGACACCGGATGATCCGATGCCTGCTCTCTGGTTATTGAACGAGTTGAATGTCGGTCGGTGAAACTTATTTCAGTTCGACTTCTGCGCCTGCAGCAACGATCTTTGCCTTCATAGCTTCAGCGTCTTCCTTGGACAGACCTTCCTTGATGGTCTTCGGAGCGCCTTCTACGAGGTCTTTCGCTTCCTTCAGGCCGAGACCCGTGATTTCACGGATAACCTTGATAACGTCGAGCTTCTTCGCACCGAAGTTGGTGAGAACAACGTCGAATTCGGTCTTTTCTTCAGCGGCCGGAGCAGCAGCGCCAGCGCCTGCAACTGCTACGGGAGCAGCAGCGGATACGCCGAATTCTTCTTCAACTGCCTTTACGAGGTCAGCCAGTTCGAGAATAGTAAGAGACTTGATGGATTCAAGAATCGCAAGAGACTTTTCAGTTGCCATTTTAATTTCCTCCGTATAAATATGTGGTGTTGTTTTTTCGTTTGTCGGTACCGGCTGACTTATTCAGCGGGCGTTTCTGCGGGAGCTTCAGCAGGAGCTTCTGCGGGTGCTTCGGCGGGAGCGGCTTCTTCAGCAGCGGGTGCTGCTTCTTCGGCTGCGGGTGCATCGCCTTCCGCGCTCTTCTTGTCGACGACTGCCTGGATGGCGTACGCGAAGTTGTAAAGCGGGCTCTGGATGCTGCCGAGCAGTTTTGCGATGAGCTGTTCCTTCGGCGGGATTTCAGCGAGTTCGTTTACGGTAGCTGCGTCAACGACTGCGCCTTCGAGGATACCACCGCGAATTTCGAATGTTTCGATCTTGTCGGCATATTCCTTCAGGATCTTGGCGGGTGCGATCGGATCGTCAAAGCTGATGGCGAACGCGTTCATGCCGTTCAGTTCGGACTTCAGTCCTTCAAAACCTGCGATATCGCAAGCCTTGCTGATCAGCGTGTTCTTGATAACCGCGTACTCAACGCCAGCTTCGCGGAGAGCCTTACGCATCTTGGTGTCGTTCGCAACGTCGATGCCTTCGTACTTGACGAGGACGCCGGATGCGGCACGACCTAACCGTTCGGCAAGATCTTCCACAACAGCCTTCTTCTGCTCTAATACTTTCTGGCTGGGCATTTGATTTCCTCCTTATTAGCGGTCAGCAGATCAAAAAAAGTCCTTTTCCGCGCACTGCGAAAAAAGACTTCTGAATGCATTCATAGAGTCTCTCCTCGGCAGGATGGCGGAATCGCTTTTACTGTAACCTGCTGTCTTTGGTTCAACAACACGAGTATTATATCACATCGGTTTTTGTTTGTCAAGCGTATAACAAAAGTTTTTTCGGATTTTTTTGAAATATCCGTCAATCCGCCGCCGAACCGCCGCGCAGAAGCCGCGCCCATTCGCTGATCAGCTCGAGCACGCGGAATTTTACGGTCACGCCGTCTTCCCCGTTCCCCGTGATCAGGCGGTACTCCTCCGGCGTAAAGCCGACCGCGAGCGCTTCCTCCCGATCCGCGCCGGCGTAATAGAGGCAGACCGACGGAAAGAGAACGCACCACCAATTATGCCCTTTTCCTTCGCCAAGCACGACACGCACCGATTCGTATTCCCCGGCCGGCAGCGTGAACGATTCGTACACCCGGCGCGGATACGTCTCCCGGCCGACCGTCACCGTGACGGCGCAATCCGAGCCCCATGAGCGCGCGCATTCCTCCGCCGTCTGCCGGATCTCGTCCCGCATCGCTTCCGCCGTCCGTGTCGCCTCTTCCACCGTTCCGGCCGCCGCCATCCGATCCGCCACCGCCGCGAGCACAGCGTCCCGCACGTGCAGCTTGAGCGTCTGATCCGCTTCGGAATCCGATTCGGCGATCACGTGGAACCGCAGAACGTCGTCATAGATCGCCGCCTCGCCGCTGACCGGCAGAACGGAGCAGAGTACCGCCGCAAGCAGTACGCCTGACGTAAAAGTTACCCAGAATCGCATAAAAAACGCTCCCCCGTGAAATTCTGATAAAACAGGATTCCCCGGCAGGAGCGGATTTATACGGTGTTTCGCTTATTTTTTGATGAACGCCACGTAGCGCTGCCAGTCGTGCCGCGAAAAAGCGTGCGCGCCATAACGGAGATGATAACCGACCGTGCCGTCGTGGAGCGTTTCTTCCGGCTCCGGCAGGCGGTCGGGATGGATGAATCCGTCGAGGCCGTTCACTTCCCACGCAGGCGAAGCGGCGCAGCAGCAGAGGTATTCGGACGCCGGATCCGACCAGTCGTCCTCGATCGCGGATGCGGCATAGGCGTGGCGCGGTGCGATGGCGGCCATGAGAAAATGCTGATCGAAGCCGGTTTCGTACGACCGCTCGATGCTGACGGCATTCTGCTTCATGTTCTCGCAGAACCAGTGCGGGAATTTTCCCGTAATACGCGGGTACTGCTCACCGATCTTGCCGCGAATGAGAGCAGCGCCGCAGCAGCCGGAATCGTTTGAGATCACGTGCGTGAAGCGGGTATCGTTCGCGCCTGCCCAAAGCGCCGTCTTGCCGAGCCGCGAATGTCCGACGACGGCCACGCGCTCCCGGTCAACGTAATCCTGAGCAAGCAGGTAATCGAGCACACGGGACGCGCCGAACGCCCACATTCCGATGGCGCCGACGTCATCAGGCTTCCGGCAGCCGTTTTTGAAAAAGTGCGGCGCGGCTCCGCTTCGGAATCCGTCACCCGGATCGTCGAGGGCAATGTCGTTCATGACCATTTCGGCGACGATCACGCCGCTTTCCGCCAGTTCCTCGGCCGGATAATAGAGGATATTCCCGAAGGAAATAAAGACGAACGCAGGCTTCGGCGTCTCTGCCGTCGCGGATTTCGGAACGATCAGGTGGATCGGGAACGTGTAGTCCGTACCGTCCGGCGTCGGGAACGTGATCCGCACGGTGCTCTCCCACGCGATCCCCGCGGCGGCACGGTCGTTATGCGGACTCTCGACCCACGTGGTGGTGCCGGTATAGACGGGCATTCTGCCGTACATCTGCTCGCCGAGAAGGTCAACGAGCTCACGCCGCCGCGCTTCCCAGGTCTCCGCCGTCACGGGCGAGCCGTCCCGATGGATCATCAGCTCCGGCAGGTGCCGTTCTTTCAGCATTTCGTCGATCATGGTGTTCTCCTGTCTGTATATCAATCATCGTAGGGACTCGGCATCGTTTTGGCGATCGTCACGGGCAGTACGGTCTCTGCGCCGCCGAACAGCAGATGCCGCGCGGCTGTATCCATGGATGCGCCCGTCGTCAGAATATCGTCGATCAGCAAAATCTTTCCGCCGTTCGGAATCCGACTGCGGACCGGCACGATCGTCTCCTGTGCGTGAACGAGTCTCGCTTCACTGCCGAGTTGTTTCTGCTCCGTTTCCGATTCGCCGCGGAAGAAAAGCTTATCATGTTTCAGTCTGAGCCGCCGCGCCAGCCGTACCGCCGTTTCTTCCGCCTGGTCAAAGCCGCAGGAACGATATCCGTTCCCGGATCGCGGAATCCATGTCACGAGCCAGCCGTTCAACCGCTCGTTCTCCGCATCGAATCGGTGGATGATCGCGTCTGCCAGTTCCGTGACGAAAAACGGGACGTAAGCGCCTTTTTCCTTGAGGCCGAATATCAGTTTTTCCGTCAGCCGATCCGATTTGCCCCACGCCCGTTCGCTTTTGTAAAACGTCAGCGTCAGGCTCGGCCGGCAGATCGGCAAACCCGTAAATCCGCACCGG
Organism: Eubacteriales bacterium; assembly: GCA_045643445.1. Taxonomy (GTDB): domain Bacteria; phylum Bacillota; class Clostridia; order Oscillospirales; family CAG-272; genus UMGS1696. Next base: position 4,227 of record JAZUKT010000149.1, on the reverse strand, counting down.
CAGTCCCGGGCAGGACGGCGGCAGCGCGGACAGCGTTCTTCGGCCTCACGGCTGAACAAGTTCCGGCACCGCGGGCATAGATCGCCTTCCGTACGGGCTCCCTGACAATCACAGTACGCGCAGGTCGGCGGAAAGATCCATGAAAGCAATCGGCTGTTCCGCATCGTGCCCCGCCTCCGTCGTCAGAATGGTTTATATGGAATATTTTAACCATTATATCATACCCACCGGACGTTTGCAAGCGGTACGGTCACGGTCTCCGCTTGTCATTCCGGCGGAATTGTGGTATAATACCAGCGGGCTCCGCCTCCGGGCAAACAAAAAAGCGGAGCAGGCCGAGCCTTCCGCTTTCTGTATATACTGACGTAATCAGGCGTTGCGCTTGATGGCATACAACGGTTCGAGATACTGATCTCTCCGCGCCTTGAGATCCGCTGCGTACGCGCCTTCCTTCTCCTGATGGAGCGCCTGGATGTATTCGTGGTGATTCCGGCGGATCTGCGGATTGTTCCGCGCGAGCTGCAGGACGGCGATGGACGAGCACTGGTCGGACGCTCCCTCAAGATAGGTGAGCGTTTCGAGGAAGATGATGCCCGCCGTGACGGTGCAGTCGCCGGATTTCAGACGGTTGAAATGGTTGTCGCGCAGGTACTGGACCATATCGTCGATGACTTCTTCAAGCGGTTCCACGCGCGTCGCCAGTTTATCGTTGCCGTTGACGAACGCATCGACCGTCAGATCAATGATCTCGTTCACGGCGTCAAAGACACAGCCGAGTTCTTCCGCCGCGCTCTGCGAGAACGAGATGTCGTCCTCTTCCGCGATCTTCTGCGCAAACTCGTTGATGTTCGTCGCGTAGTCGCCGATTCGTTCGAAGTTCGAGGACGTCTGGATCAGCAGATTGATCGTTTCGTTCTGCGCTTCCGTCAGCGTATTCTGCGACAGACGGACGAGGTAGTTCTCGACCGTATCGCAGATCGCGTCCAGCTTCAGTTCGCGCGTATTGATGGCCGTCGTTTCGTCGTCGCTGTAATTTTCAAGCTGCGAAACGCTGATATCGAAATTGTCGTGCGCGAGGCGTCCCATCACGGCGATAGCGGACGTTGCCTCGGAAATGGCCATCTGCGGCAGACCGAACAGTTTCTCGTCGAGCGTCGGGATCTCGATATCGTTCGTCTCCTCGACCTTCGTATCCGGCTTGATCAAAAGGTACGTCGTCTTGACGAGCAGACCCGTGAACGGCAGAAGCAGAACGGCCGTGATCACGTTGAAGAGCGTCTGGAAGTTGGCGATGTCGCCGCTGTTGACGTATTTATCCCACAGGGCCGGGAAAGCGCCGAATTTTTCAAGAAGCGTCATACCGATCATAAAGATGATCGTACCGACGACGTTGAAGATGATATGCGCGATACCCGTGCGCTTCGCATCCTTGGAAGAACCGATGGCGCAGACGATAGCCGTCGTGACGCAGGTACCGATGTTGATACCCATGATGATCGGGTAGACCACGCTGAAGGTCATGACGCCGGTCGAGGAGAGCGCCTGCAGCATACCGACCATGGCGGCCGAGGACTGGGCGATGACCGTGCAGATGAAGCCGGTCAGGATACCGATCACCGGCATATCGGCGAATTTACGGATGATCTCCTCAAACATGGGCGATTCGGCCAGCGGTTCAACGGCCGCCGTCATGCTCATGATGCCGGAGAAGAGCACGCCGAAACCGAGGAAAATCTCGCCGACGGCCTTGTTGTTCTTCACCTTGAGGAACATATAGAAGAGGATACCGATGAACAAAGCGAGCGGCGCCAGCGTCGTCGGCTTGAAGAAATTCAGGATGAAGTTGCCGGATGCGTCGATGTCCATCAGCCGGATGATCTGCGCCGTGATGGTCGTACCGATATTCGCGCCGAGCACGATCGAGACCGCCTGCTTCAGATTCAAGACACCCGCCGAAATAAGGCCGACCGTGATAACGATCGTGGCCGTGGACGACTGGACGACCGCCGTGACGATCGCACCCATCAAAACGCCGACTACCACGTTCGAAGTAACTTTTTCAAGCACCTTCTTGAGCGTAGAGCCGGACGCATTTTTGAGGCCTGCGCTCATGACTTCCGCACCGTAAAGGTACATCGAAAGTCCACCGATTACCGCAAGCACCGTAAAGAAAATATTCATTTTTTCTCCTTCTTTTTCCGAGAGCACACCGCGGACAGCCTTCTTCCCTGCGCCATGCCGCGCGGACCGTCCCTGCTCTCTTTTCCAAACATTCAAAACCGTTTTATTTTAACAATCCGATATTAACTGAATCCGCCAATTTTATGAACTTTTTGTTAAGATTCAAATCATTTCGACACTGCAAAAAAGAAGAACCGCTCTGAAAACGAACGGTTCTGATCCACAGCGGTTCTTCTCCGACTTCAGTGCAGGTTGATGCCGCAGCTGCCGTCGGCGCAGTTTTCGTGACCGAGGACGAAGGATTCGCAGTCCACGCATTCCGTCTGGGTCGGGTTCTTCTCGTGCGTACCGATCGACACGCAGTCAAGCGCGCAGTAGCTGCATCCCTTTGCGTGGTTGGCGCACTGGGTTACCGTGCAGGAAATCGAATGATTGGGTTTCTTGTTCTCTTCCATTTTGTTCTACCGTCCTTCCCGTAATCGGAGAAAAGCCGCAATCCGCACCGGCAGAAGGCTGCTCTTCTCCCCGGATAGCATCTCCCGCCGGACGGCCGGTCATACACCCGGAACGGTGGAATCTTTTCCCACAATTTTTTATTTTTCGGAGGCCATCATGCTCACCTATACCGTGCCGGACGAATCATATCTGCCTGCTTTACGGCTGTATCGCGCGGAATGTCTCGCGGACGGCGGAAACGCTGACGGCAGTGCCGGGCTCGTTGATTTTCCCGATCCCGCGGACTGGCTCGCACGGATCCGGCTGCTTGCCTCCGATGAAGCGGAAAAGCACGGCTGGTACCGGACGGCAGTATTTCTCGCACTCGAAGACGGCGTGCCGGTCGGGATCGGGAGCATCCGACTCTCGGACGACGATACGGTCACACGCCTGGCCGGGCACATCGGCTATCACGTCCGCCCGTCGGCTCGCCGGAAAGGCTACGGCCGCGCGATCCTCCGTCACGCACTGGAGAACGCCGTATCGTTCGGGATCGCCGAACCGCACGTCTGTGTGCTCGCCGGAAACGAAGCGTCTCATCGGACGGCACTCTCGGCCGGGATGATCCGGGATGGCGACGAAATCCTGCCGAACGGAGAGCGGATCGTACGGTATCGGACGGGATCGAGCGGGCAATAATCCTCCACCATAAAACAAACCGGGCAGAACGACGCACGTTCCGTCCGGTTATTTTTTACGTGAGAAAAAGCGGGCGCATCTGTTCCCGTCTTTCGAGCAGATCGAGTGCCGGGCGGCAGAGGCTGAAATCCGTCACGAGCGAATGGGGTTTCGCCGTTACGTCATCCTGCCGCATCGGAACGAAAAAGATATTCTTTCGCTGCAGGAGATGCCCGAGCGACAGGATGCTCCCGGAGAGCGCGTCGTTCGAGGCAAGGGCGATGAGCAGCGGCCGGTCACGCCGGAGATGCGCTTTCGCCGCCATCGTCACCGCGCCGTCCGTGATCCCGTTCGCCAGTTTGGAGAGCGTATTTCCCGTGCAGGGGCAGATCAGGAGTTCGTCAGGCGGTTCCGCCGGGCCGAGCCGTTCCGCCTCCGTGATCGTCGTGATCGGCGCACGTCCGCAGATGGCTGTGACCCGTTCGATCAGCGCGGCAGCCGTTCCGAATCGCGTGTCCGTTCCGGCGGCCGCCTCCGACAGGATCGGCACGAGCGTATAGAATTCGGCGAGAGACGCCATCACGCCGAGCGCTTTTTCGTGTGTACAGAACGAGCCGCAGAGGGCAAATCCGAGTTTCTGTTTCATCGGCCGTTCCTTTCCGCCCGCTCGTCGAGCAGCCGCGCCACCGTCCGGCCGATCGCCTCCCCAGCCGTCTCCGGCGCCGTTTTTCCCGGCAGCGACGGCAGGCTCATGACCGTGACGCCCGCTTTTTCAGCCGCGTCCGGATCGACGCCCGCGTTTGACGAGGCCAGCACGAAGAGGATCGGTTTTCCCTTGAGCCGCCCGAGCAGTTCCCCGTCGAAGATCCGGCTCGGGATCGTATTGAAGATCGCCGCGGCCGTCACGGGATCCGCCCGATAATCCGAAAGCGG
>JAZUKT010000148.1:0-4715 GCA_045643445.1 Eubacteriales bacterium | reverse complement strand
GAGGCCTTTCCGGCGAGGCCTCTTGTGAATCACCCGCCGTTCAAGGTGGAACCGTTGCAAGCAACATGGTTCCCCCTTGAAAATCCCCTTCCTGCCGCCTGCCGGCGGAAATATAATTTGGGCAAATAGGTCGGGGGTCTGGGGCGAAGTCGTTCGTTAGTAAAACGAGTGCAGAGCGCTTCCTTTCATAACGGCAAAGCCGAGAGCGTTAGGTATTCTGTTGACACATATAACAAAAACGTTAGAACGCTGAACGAATGATTCAGGTCTAACGCTTTTGTATTTACTTTGTTTTACCTATTCCATTCAGAAGTTTTCGCCAGGCCTTTTCCAAAAGGCCGCGTACTCTTTCGTTCCCTTCGTTCCCCTTACTGCTGTGGACCGATCTGATCGAGCGGGAGGGCGTGGAAATCGGGGCAGGATTCAGCGATCGCGGCGAGGGCGGAATCGGTGAAGGAATAATCGCCGTTATCGGCGTCAGCGAAGAAGGTGAGGTCTTCGGTCATGAGGTTATCGTGGCCGTTGAGGCTCAAATCGTTCTCGCTGTTGACGAACTGACCGACGTTGACGAAGACGTTATTGTCGATCTCGTTCGTCTGGAACGGCGCCATGCCGGCAGCCTTGTTCTTGAGCTGCTGATCGGTGCCGCCTGCGTCGAATTCCGCGAGCTTCTCATAGGAGAAGTAATTGAAGATATTGCCCCAGATGGTGCCTTCGTACTTGTTGTGCCATGCTTCGGATTCAAAATCAACTTCACGGAAGCGGTCAGGCGCGCCGGTTCCGCCGTAAGTGCCGCGATTGTAGAGATACATGATCCAGTCGGACTGACGGCGTCCCGTGCCGAGAGACCAGTCACCGTAACGGAAGCCGGCCTGCGCATTGACGAAGACGTTGTTGTGGATGTGCGCGAACTGGGCAAGAAGGATGGGTGCTTTCGGACGCGGGATAACGTCCTCTTCACGGCCGACACCGGCGGCGTCCACGAACAGGTTGTCGTAAATATCGGGGCCCATCGAGCCGCAGTCGGTGTAGATCGAGTACTGACCGCCGCCGCTCAGGGTATTGCCGATGTCGTGGAAGTAGTTGCCGCGGATCACGAGACCGAGGAGCGTCGGGTTGTTCCAGTAGTAGATGGCGCCCATGTCGGAGCATTCGGTGACGCAGTTGTAGATCTCGTTATATTCGATCACGATGTCGTTGGACTCGGGGAAGATCGCCTGATGGACGCAGTCGTGGATCTTGTTATGCGAGATGAGGGCGCCCACCGCGTAGATCGAGAGACCGGGGGTATAAGGCGTACCGCCGCCATAGTAGAAGTTGTCAAGATCAGCGCTGTACGTCAGACCGTCGCGGTTGAAGTGATGGATATCGCAGTTTTCGACGACGATGCCGGAGGATTCGAGCGTGTTGCGGTCACCGCCGTTCAGCACGATACCGCCGTGCGCCGTGTCGCCGATTTCGCAGGCGTCAAAGTGGATGTTCTTCGCGTCATAGAAGTAGGCGGCCTTCGCAGAGGTGTGAACGAGACGGCAGTTTTCGATGGTCAGATCGGAGCAGCCCTCGGTCATGAAGACGTTGCCGCGCGTCCAGCCGAACGTCAGGCCGTCAAAGGTGATGTTCGACGCGCCGTTCATGACGATCATGTCGTCAACGAGCGTCGAGAGGATCACGGCGTTCGCGTCGTAATCTTCGGTCGGGTAGAAGTAAGCGATCTTCGCCGCGCGGTCAACATAGGATTCGCCGGGCAGATCGAGTTCTTCGGGAATATTGAGGAACGCGGCCGGGCCTGCTTCCGTGTGGTTGTAGAACAGGTTCGTGCCGCCGCTGAGCGAGATGGTGCCGGCCTCGCGGTCAAGCGCCATGACTTTGTAGAGATCGGTGATCCAGCTGAATTCAAGGATGCCGTAGAGGTGCGCGTCGGCGATGGATTCTTCCGACCAGGTCGCGGCGCGTTCGGCTACGTCTTCACCGTAGAAGAGCGTGGAAATGTGATCGGGGTCGCCGTAGTCGTAAATGCGATCCTTGCCCTCGATTCCGCCGAGGTTGACATAGTTGTCCTTCGACGTGCGGTCGACGTAGTTCGGCCAGCGGGCAGGTTCAATCGCCGTTTCACCGAGGTAAAGTTCCATCGCCTTGAAGGAATCGTTTTCCTCGGTGGCGGAGGAGTAGATTTCGGGATATACGTCCACGAGGGAGGAGACGTCCGCCTGAAGCAGCGCGGCTTTCGCAGCCTCGTCCTTGACGCGGGAGACAACGGAGGACGCGGGATCGGCAGGCGTGATCAGAGACGGATCGACCTTGACGCCGCCGATGAAGCGAACGGTTTCACCGGGATACGCCGCATATTTGACGGGCGCACCAGCCTTGCCGGAATCAGCTTCGGTGAAGGATACGGATTCGGTCATCATGTAGTCGCCGCCGCGGAAATAGACGGATACAGCACCGTCGGCATCCGGCAGAATAGAACGGACTTTCGCAGCCGCTCCGTTCAGCGTGGCAAGCGGCGCATCAAACGTGCCGTCAGCTGCATCGTCGCCATCGGGCGCTACGTAGAGGATCGTCTCTCCTTCGAGAGGTTCGATCGGCTTTGCTTTGTTGTCTTGCCCGCATCCGCCGAACAACGGCAGCACCATCACGAGCGCCAGCATCAATGCAATCGTCTTTTTCATGGGTGTATATCTCCTTAATAATAAAATACGAGGGGAACGCGGGGGATACGCGGCCTTTTGAAAAAGGCCTGGCGAAAACTTTTATGGAAGGGATAGGATGGAATTAGTCCAACTCACGAAGCAAAGGCGTTTCAGAGCCTCAGAAGAGCGTTAACGTGGTTTTCAGGGACCACCGCGAGGTGGGACGATCCCTCGCCGCGGAGGACTCTTACGAAAAATTTAAATCGAAAAGCCTCGCAAGGCTTTTCTTCCTAATTCCCCTTAAATTATATAAGACCCCTCGCCGTTTGTCAATCGAAAAACGACATTTGCCTCTCTTTTTTTCTTTTCGCCTTGCGCCGGGCGAACATTTGTGCTATACTGATTTCATGAGATTTTGTCAGCCGGAAGGAGAATAACCCGATGTCCGTCTTTGAACAGTACTCACCTTTCATCCGCTCGTTCATTTATAGCCACGGCTGGGAGTCGCTCAGTCCCGTGCAGGTCGCGGCGGCGGAGATCATTTTCGGCTCGGACGATAACCTCCTGCTCCCGTCCGAAACGGCCTCCGGCAAAACCGAAGCCGCCTTTTTCCCGATTTTGTCCGAATTTTATGACGAAATGCCCGAATCCTTCGGCGCTCTCTATATCGCTCCGCTGAAATCGCTCATCAACGACCAGTTCGGCCGCATCTCCGAATTGTGCGACGAAGCCGGCATCCCCGTCTATCACTGGCACGGCGACGTCGCGGCCTCCCATAAGCAGAAGGCGCTCCGCGAACCCCGCGGGATCTTGCAAATTACGCCGGAATCGCTCGAAGCCATGCTCATGGGACGCTCGTCCGACCTCATCCGGCTGTTCGGCGATTTGCGGTACGTCGTCATCGACGAGATCCATACGCTCACCGGCAGCGACCGCGGCAATCAGATCCTCTGTCAGCTCGCGCGCCTGCGTCAGAAAACGGGCGTTTCCCCGCGCCGGATCGGCCTTTCCGCCACACTCGGCGATATGCAGAAGGCCGCGGACTGGCTCGGCGCAGGCTCGGGACGGAACACGACGGTCCCGACGCTCCCGCAGGCGAAGATCCACTGGCGGCTCGGCATGGAGCATTTCTACATCGTCGATAAGGACACAGCCGAGGCCGTCACGCCGGAGGGCAATCACCGTGCGGAGACGGTCTCGCTCGACCCGGGCTACGAATATATCTATGACGCATCGAAGGGCAAGAAGGCCATCGTCTTCTCGAATTCCCGCGAGGAAACCGAATATATCTGCGCTACGCTGCGCGAAATTGCCGCACGCCGCGGAGAGCCGGACGTTTTCCTGATCCACCACGGCTTTCTGTCGGCGAGCATCCGCGAAGAGGCCGAACTGAAAATGAAGGACGATGACATTTCCGCCGTCGCCTGCGCCACCGTCACGATGGAGCTCGGCATCGACATCGGCCGACTGGAGCGGATTTTGCAGCAGGGCTCGCCGAATTCGGTGTCGTCCTTCCTGCAGCGGCTCGGCCGGAGCGGAAGACGCGGCGATCCGCCGGAGATGATGATGGTTTTCCGGGAAGAAAATCCGCTGCCGAACACGCCGCTCCCGCAGCTCATTCCGTGGGAACTCATCAAGGCGATCGCCATCGTGCAGCTGTATATCGAGGAACGCTTCATCGAGCCGCCGATCACGCGCAAGTGCCCGTATTCGCTCCTGTTCCAGCAGACGCTCTCGATCGTTGCGTCGTCCGGGGCGCTCACGCCGAAACTGCTTGCCGAAAAGGTGTTGTCGCTGCCGCCGTTTGAGACGGTGGAGCCGGAGGACTATAAGACGCTCCTGCTTTCGATGATCCAGCATGACTGGCTCGAAATGACGGAGGAAAAAGAACTGATCGTCGGCCTGCGCGGTGAAAAACTGACGAATTCCTTCAAATTCTACGCGGTCTTCAAGGATACGGAGGACTTCACCGTCCGCTGCGAATCCGACGAGATCGGCGTGATCACGACGCCGCCCCCGGTAGGAGATCGGTTTGCACTGGCCGGGCGCGTCTGGGAAGTGGAAGAACTCGACATCCCGCGGCAC
>JAZUKT010000147.1:0-5345 GCA_045643445.1 Eubacteriales bacterium | reverse complement strand
GCCATTTCGTAACGCTTTACGGGGTTCTCTGTTCCGAGGTCATTCTCGTTGTATCCTTTGTAGACCTTCAGATCGTAGAGCGCCTTTACAGCTGCATCATAGGGAGATGCAACAGCGTCTGCGATAGCGGGTTCCTCTTCTGCGATAGCAACATCTTCTTCAGCTTCGGGAGCTGCTGCAATGAGCAGATCTTCGTCAGCGAAGATGAAGGATGCGCAGGAGATGGTCATCAGGAGAGCGAGAACAAGAGAAAGAACTTTCTTCATCTTTTCGTGCTCCTTTGTAGAGTAAAATAGTGTTTGTGCAGCCGAAATATCGCCGTAACGAAATTTCGGACGCATGTACATATTACCACAAGCGGTTTTTCTTTGCAATACTTCCACTCCACCTGTAATATAAGTGAAATATTAAATGCTGTTTATTATTTCATTTTTCAGCCTTTTGTGCAGAATCCGGCAAAATCACCGCCGCCGCGCGCCTCATTTTTGCATAATTCGCGCTTGACATCCTTCATTTTATGTGCTATACTAACGGAAAACACCGGGTTTTCCCCGCTTTTACGAAGGAACGAGGCTTTCATCATGCAAAACACCGATTTTCCCGAACACATGCCGAACGTGGACACCGTCGTACGCGAGCATGACACAAAAATCGCCTATGACGCCAACTCCCACCTGATCGAGCAGTCTTCCTACCGTTATTCCCTCCAGGAGCGCGCCACGCCGAACCTTTATCGGCAGCTTTACGACTACGAATCCGTGCCGAAGGTCTCCTTCAACCACCGTTTCGTGCCCGTCAATATGCCCGCGCGCATCTGGATCACCGATACGACCTTCCGCGACGGTCAGCAGGCGCAGCAGCCGTTCACCGTCAAGCAGATCGTCGATCTCTACAAAATGCTCCACCGGCTCGGCGGCACCGCGGGTCTCATCCGTCAGTCCGAATTCTTCGTCTACACCGAGAAGGACCGCAAGGCGCTCATGGAATGCCAGGATCTCGGCTATATGTTCCCGGAGATCACGACATGGATCCGCGCCGCGACGAAGGATTTTGAACTTGTGAAATCGCTCGGCATCCGCGAGACCGGCGTGCTCGTCTCCTGCTCCGACTACCATATATATAATAAGATGGGATTGACCCGCCGCGGCGCCATGGACAAATACCTCGGCGTCGTCAAGGAGATCCTCGACATGGGCATCCGTCCGCGCTGCCACTTCGAGGACATCACCCGCGCCGACTTCTACGGCTTCGTCGTTCCGTTCGCGGAGGCGCTGCAGAAGCTCTCGGACGAATACCACATTCCGATCAAGATCCGCGCCTGCGACACGATGGGCTACGGCGTATCCTATCCCGGCGCCGCACTGCCGCGTTCCGTCCCGGGCATCATCTACGGTCTGAATCACTACGCGGGCGTTCCGGCGGAAATGCTTGAATGGCACGGGCACAACGATTTCTACAAGGCCGTCTCGAACAGCGCGACTGCGTGGCTCTACGGCTGCTCTTCCGTCAACTGCGCTCTGCTCGGCATCGGCGAACGCTGCGGCAACACCCCGCTTGAGGCGATGGTCATGGAATACGCTTCCCTGCGCGGCACGACCGACGGCATGGATACGACCGTGATCACGGAGATCGCCGACTACTTCAAGAACGAAATGGGCTACGATATTCCGCCGAAAACGCCGTTCGTCGGACGCGACTTCAACGTCACGAAGGCCGGCATCCACGCCGACGGTCTGATGAAGGATGAAGAAATTTACAATATCTTCAATACGGAAAAGCTCCTGAACCGTCCGGCGCAGGTCGCCATCGACGCGCACAGCGGACTGGCAGGGATCGCGCACTGGCTCGTCCACCGCTGCCCCGATGAGGATGCGAAGACCGCCGACAAGCACAGCCCGATCGTCGCCGCGATGAAGGACATGATCGACCGCGAATACGTGACCGGCCGTACGACCTCGATGAGCGACGAAGAGCTCCTCGCCCTCTACGAAGCCGCAAAGAATCAGTAAATCTATAAGGCATTTGGAAGAAAAGTCTGCGGACTTTTCTTCTTTTTTCTTTTCGCTCTTCTCGGGCAGCGCGCAAAAGGATGGGGACATTGTTCTCTTTTTGGGGAATTTGGTAGGAAAGCCTTGCGAGGCTTTCCTATTTTGTTTTTTGTCCTCCGCGGACGGCAAAAAAATAAAAATAGAGAAGTCCGCAGACTTCTCTACAATGCGCGACGAATAATGCTGACGAAATACTTCGAGCAACAACGGAGTGGATAAATGAAGGGCTAAACCACCCGAGAAACGACAAAATTATAGACTTTGCGCGCGGAAATGTGTTAATGCGTGTGGGAGAGAATGATTACACAGCGGAGGTTGTGGTAGGGACACGCAACAACGGTAGCATGGTGTTGTACGATGTGTTGAATCTAATGCCAACATCATTCAATAAAAAAGAGACGGCTACAGCAATAAGCGAGAACCCGTCACCGAGAGCCGCCAGAAACACTGCAACAATCTCCGATGACAGTATATCACAAGCCAGCGGTGATGTCAAGGGGGAATATTCGATCAGTGACAACGGATATACGGATTATGACAAGCCGATAACCGTTGACGACGTGCGGCAGCTGCGTGACATTATAAAAGCCCACGGCGGTGAGCGCGTTAGCATCAATGATTTCACAAGCGAAGATATCCATGCGGTGCAGAAGTGGGCATACAAGATGTGGAACGATTTCAAAGCAAATGGGGTTAATCCGTGTATCTCTCCGTTCTTCCGTGCGTGGTTCGGCGATTGGAGGATGTATGATGAAAAAACAAAACTGAGATACATACCGGTAAATACAAGTCAAACATCAAACGGCGATGTATCAAGGTCGGGAGCTGTTAATTTTGATACAGGGTGGAAAATTAGAGTTAATACAAACGGAGTTGAAGAAACGGCAAACAAGAACGGGAAATGGTCAGATGCGTTCCACTCTCTTGGGAGCATAAACGATATGCTTGAGGTAGCCGTGTTGGTTGACACAATGGTAATTGACAATCCGAGCGGGAAAATGGACAAAACGGCCGTATTTATGCACCATTTTTATTGTCCTGTTTCGGTTGACGGTTCTAATGGTATCGCAAAACTATACGTAACCGAAAGCACGGGGAGCGACCACAAGTTTTACTTGACAAAAATAGAAATGGAGTCAACCGATTCCATACGCCAAAGCAAAAGCAGTGGCATCAACTCCTCGGATGACTCCAATATCAGTATAGCATATATTTATCGTTTTGTCAAGGAGAACAATGATAAATATGAAGCGGACAGCAAAAATCCGTCGAAATTTTCCCCGAAAGAAGTAAATCCGATATTGCTGAACGAAGACGGAACGCCGAAGAAATTCTATCATGGAACCAATTCGGAAGATCGTTTTACGGTTTTCAATCAAAGAGCAAACCCGGACAAACTGAACGTGAATAGGATTGGGGCAGGGAATTATTTCTCGCCTGAAATGTACCAGGCGGAAAGATATGCAAAAAGCGAACACGGGAAAGTGTACACGAGCTATTTGCGCCTGACAAATCCGTATGTTCTGTCTGCAAGCCGGCTTGATGCTGCTGAAATAATCGCGTCTGATTTGGGGATAGAATTATATGATGTTCGAGGTGACGATGGCTATATCAAAATCGGGAACGCAAATCTAACTGAAGCGCTTAAAGATGCCGGATATGATGGCGTGATTTTGATGAAGCCGGGTACAGACGGGAAAGTAATAGACGAGATAAATGTTTTCGACAGCGAAAACATAAAGTCTGCAACAGACAACATAGGCACGTTCGACGGAGGAAACAAAGATATACAGTACAGTCTTTCGGATCCGGCGCAGCAGAAGAAGGTGATGAACGATCTGCGGAACATCAATCCCCAAAAGAAACAAAGGATCGCCTCACCGACGATCCTTTTGTTTCTTATTTCTTCATGCACAGCTCGTTGGCCGCGCTCATCACCGCAAGCCGTCCGCTCTCATACGTCAGGCCGCCCTGCATATAGGCTGCATACGGCGGGCGCAGCGGTCCGTCAGCCGACAATTCGATCGACGCGCCGCCCGTGAACGCCCCTGCCGCCATGACAACGGGATCGGCATACCCCGGCATCTCCGCCGGATACGGGACAACGTGCGCGTCGATCGGCGAGGCTGCCTGAATCCCGCGACAGAACGCTACCAGTCCGTCGGCAGTGCCGCATTCGATGATCTGCACGATGTCCGCCCGGCGCGTCCGCCAATCCGGCGCTACGACCAGCCCGAGTTTTTCAAACAGATACGCCGCAAGATGCGCGGTCTTCATCGCCTGTGCCACCGTGTGCGGCGCGTAGAACAGTCCCTTGATCAGATTGCGGTTCTGCCCGAGCGATGCGCCTACGTCGAGGCCGACACCCGGCGACGTCAGCCGGTTGCCGCACAGCCGCACGCATTCCGCCCGACCGACGATGTAGCCGCCGATATCCGCCATGCCGCCGCCCGGATTCTTGATCAGCGAGCCCGCCATCAGGTCCGCCGCCGCCTCATCCGTGCGCAGATCGTCGCTCCGGCACGGTTCGGACGCCTCGACGAATTCGCCGTAGCAGTTGTCCACCATAAAGACCGGCCGCGGCATCCCGAGCTCATCCGCCGTCTGACGAACGACCCACGCGGCGTGCCGGATCTCACGCACCGACAACGCAGGCCGGTTTTCGTATCCCTTCGAGCGCTGGCAGTAGACCATCTTCGGTCTGTACGCCGCCATCGCCTGCTTCAAGCCGTCGAGGTCGATCGTGCCGCTTTTGAGATCGACCTTTTCAAAGGAAACGCCCCAGTCCCGGAGCGATCCTTCGGTCGAAACCGATCCCCTCGATTGCGCGGAACCGATCCCGATCACGTCAAGCAGCGTGTCGTAGGGCATTCCCGTGCAGCAGAGCATCGTATCGCCCGGCCGCAGGATGCCGAACAGCGCGACCGTCAGGGTGTGCGTGCCGGACAGAAGCGACGGCCGCATGAAGCCGGACTCCGCACGGAATACCGCCGCCGCCAACTCGTCGATCGTGTCGCGTCCGCGGTCGCCGTAGCCGTAGCCCGTTGACGGCGTGAACAGCGATTCCGATACCTCCGCCTCGCGGAAGCAGTCAAGCACGTGTTCCGTGTGCGTCCGCGCGATTTCGTCTATGTCCCGGAAAATATCCGCGAGCGCCGCTTCCGCTTCTGCGGTCAGTGCCCGGATCTCGGGTGCAATTTTCATAATTCAGTCTCCTTTGCCTCGCCGCCGCGTTCCTGCTTCCCTGCCGCGCTCTGCAGCCAGATCAGCAGCACCGTGATGTCGGCGGGATTCACG
>JAZUKT010000146.1:0-17742 GCA_045643445.1 Eubacteriales bacterium | reverse complement strand
TTTTCCTTCTTGAACCACTGGCGGATCTTGGTGCGCGCCTCGCTCGTGCGGACGATCTGCAGCCAGTTCCGGCTCGGGCCTTTCGACGCGGCCGACGTGATGATCTCGACGATATCCCCCGTCTGCGGCGTGCGGTCGATCGGCGTGATCATACCGTTGATCTTCGCGCCGACCATTTTATTGCCGATCTCGGAGTGGATCGCGTAGGCAAAGTCGATGAGCGTCGAGCCCTGCGGCAGCGCCATAACGTCGCCCTTCGGCGTGAACACGAACGTCTCATCGCTGAAAATGTCGATTTTGAGGGCGTGCATGAAGTCCTCGGTGTCGATCGCGCCGTCTTCGGTGTCGATCAGCTTCGAGATCCACGCGAGTTTTTCGTCGATGTCCTCGGAGGCCTTCTCGCCGGACTTATACTTCCAGTGCGCCGCCACGCCGTATTCGGCGATATGGTGCATCTCGCGCGTACGGATCTGCACCTCGAACGGGATACCGTCGCGGCCGATGACCGTCGTATGCAGGGACTGGTACATATTCGGCTTCGGCGTCGAAATGTAATCCTTGAAGCGTCCGGGGATGCTCTTGAACATTTCGTGGATGACGCCGAGCGCCGTATAGCATTCAAGCTCCGTGCCGACGATGATGCGGATGGCGTAGAAGTCGTAGATCTCGTCGAAGCTCTTGTTCTGCTTGAACATCTTGCGGTAGATGGAATAAACCGTTTTGACGCGGCCCTCCATCGTGAAGTCGATATTGTATTCGGTCAGTTTTTCGGCGACGTACGCCTTCGTGTTTTCAATGAAGTCCTGATTCTGACCGAATTTTTTCTCGATGTCGTTCGACACTTCCGTATAGCCGATCGGATCGAGGTGGGAGAGCGCCAAGTTTTCGAGTTCCTGCTTCATGCGCTGCATACCGAGTCGGTGAGCGAGCGGCGCGTAGACGTGCATCGTTTCGAGCGCGATCGAACGGCGCTTTTCCTCCGATTTGGCGGACAGCGTGCGCATATTGTGAAGCCGGTCACACAGTTTGATGAAGATGACGCGGATATCCTTCGACATGGCGAGCAGCATCTTGCGGATGTTCTCCATGTTCGCTTCTTCCTTGTCCTCCACGTTGATCGTCTTCATCTTGGTCAGCCCGTCAACGAGCATGGCCACCTCGTCGCCGAACTGCGCGCGGATGACGTCGAGACTCGTTTTGTCCGGGCAGTCCTCGACGACGTCGTGCAGGAAGGCCGCCGCGATCGAATCCGTATCAAGCCCGAGCGAGGTGACGATCTCCGCCACGGCCAGCGGATGCGAAATATACGGCTCGCCGCTTGCCCGGAACTGCCCCTCGTGCAGCTCCTTCGCGTACAGATACGCCCGCCTGATCTTCTCGATATCGTAATGCTTTTCGCTCGAACCGATCGACTCAAACAGTTTTTCGGCTTCGGGCAAGTCTGTTGTTTTCTGATTGAAATCCGTATCCATGATCATTTCCTCTGACCGAAGTCAGCTTTGAGTTTCCGATACAGCGCCGATTTTTCGAGATCCGTTTTCTGCGTTGCCGGTATGTATCGGAAGGCGTAAGTCTCGTATTCCGGGTCAACGAGCTCCACGCCGAGCAGCGAGAGTTCCCGGAAAATCTCGAGTATGAACGACATTTTGATATAGTTGACGTCTCCGCCGGCGCTTCTGACGAGATGCTGCAGAGCGCGCATATTGAAGACCTCGTGCTCCACGCGCAGTTCCCGCCGCAGGGCGCTGTACACCGCCGCGAAATCCTCTCTCGTCGGTACGATGAACCGGCCTTCTTCCGCCGTCAGTCCGAGTTCCGCCGCGCCGACTCCGTCCCGGATCTTCTGATAAAGTTCCCGTTCCCGGCATTCGGCGGCATAGCGTTTCTCCGCGAGGCGGACGTCCTTCACGATCATCTGCACCGACTGCTGATTCTGGAATTCGTTGATGTCGAGCGTGAACATCACGTCCACGAGATCGCCCGGATACACGTCGAGCTCCGTCAGCGTCTGCCGGAAGCACATGGCGCTCACGTACCGCTGATCGATCTTCAGGGTCAGCCGCGTATGCTTGCCGCCGCCGACGAGCGCCGTATCGTACACCGGCACATTGCGCAAAACGAACACCGGCACCGGATTCGACACGCCGAACGGTTCAAGCTGATAGAGTTCTTTCGCCTGCTCCATCGTGATGTCATTCTCGGTCAGCTCGCATTCGGCTTCGAGCTGCGTCTGCCGTTCCGTATCGCTGAGCGACTGACGCGCCAGTTCGTTGATCCGCTTGCGGAACGCCGGCAGATTCTCGCGCTTGATGGTCAGCCCGGCCGCCAGCTCGTGTCCGCCGTATTTCTCGAGCAGATCCGAGCACGCAGCGAGCGTATCGGCCAGATTCAGGCCCTTGATGCTGCGCCCGGAACCCTTGCCGGAGTCGCTGCCGTTTTCGCCTTCTCCCGATCCCTCGAAGGAGATGAGGATGGACGGGCAGTTGTATTTTTCCGTGATGCGCGAGGCGACGATCCCGATGACGCCGTGATGCCACGTTTCGTCGTCGAGGACGATCACCGGGTCGTGCTCAAAATCGTGGTACGCCGCGATCTTCGCGTACGCCTCTTCGATGATCTTATTTTCTTCGACCTGACGCTCCTTATTGATGTCGCAGAGCTGCTTCGCGATCGGCGCGGCCGTCTCGTGATCCGGGCTGAGGAACAGATCGACGGCCAGCGAGGCGTCGCGGATCCGGCCTGCCGCATTGATGCGGGGCGCGATCGTATAGCCGATAAAGGAGGCCGTGACCTTCTTCTTCGTGTTGTATTTGGATTCCCCGCGCGTCGCGTCGATCAGCTCGAGAAGCCCCGGCCGCATCGACTGCTCGATCAGCGTGAGACCGTAGCTGACGATCAGCCGGTTTTCGTCCCGCACGGGCATAACGTCCGCTACGGTGCCGATCGCTACGAGGTCGCCGTAATCGTGCGAGATCCGGCGCACGCAGTCGATCAGCGGATCGGCAGGACAGAGCGCGGTTTCGAGTGCGCAGAGCAGCTTGAAAACGACGCCGACGCCCGCCAGTTCCTTGAACGGATAGGGGCAGTCCGGCCGCCGCGGATTGATGACGGCGTCCGCTTCCGGCAGTCCGTCGTGACATTCGTGATGATCGGTAACGACCAGAGAAAGGCCGAGCTCCCGCACCAGTTTCGCTTCCTCGAGCGCCGTAATGCCCGTGTCAACGGTCACGATCAGCCGGCAGCCGCCCTCGGCCAGTTTGCGGATCGCGCCCTCTGACAAGCCGTAGCCTTCACCGGAGCGGCACGGGATATAATACCCGACGTCGCCGCCGTGCGCTTTCAGATACAGATACAGACTGGTGACAGACGTCACGCCGTCCACGTCGTAATCGCCGTAAATGACGATCTTCTCCCCGTTTTCGAGTGCCTCGGTGATTCGCGCGACCGCCTTATCCATGCCCCGCATCAGAAACGGATCATGAAGCTGTTCTTCCGCCTTCTCGAGGAAGGACGTGGCTTCCTCCGGCGTGCGGCATCCCCGGTTTACGAGGAGCTGCGCCGTCGGCAGCGTCACGCCGAGCGCACGGGAAATGGCACACGCCTCCGGAGACTGCCGCATGGCATCTGCCGACGCCGCGACGATCCATTGGTTCTTGTAATACATGATTTCTCTCGCTTATATATTATTTTTTATTATTATCCTATTCAGGACAGACTTCCCCTGTCAGGGTGTCCGTCATTCCGCCTCATCGGTCGGCGGCGTCTCAACTTTCTTCACGATCACGATATCCGGCGTCTTCTTCTGTTTCGCGCGGTCAAATACCGCGATCCCGCAGAACGACAGCACAAAGCCCGCCGCGGCCGTGATCACACCTGCCGTCTGCGTGCCCCACAAACGTTCGCCGAGCCACCATCCGATGGCGCATACGGCGATCGGCAGCAGAAAAACGAGCGCGGCATACCCAAGCACCGTTTTGCTTGCCGTTTCAACTTCCACGAGTTCACCCGGCACGGCACCGATCGGATTCAGCGCCCGCGCCATCATTTTCTTGTCGCCCATATCAATGAGCCCGGTCAGTTCGCAGTGACCGCCGCAGCCGCCGCTCTTTTCACAGCCGCTGCACATAGAGGTCCGCGACACGCCCACGGTGGCAATCTTTCCGTCTGTCTCCACTACGATCGCTCTCTGACGCATATCGAACCCTCTCTTCGTACTCCTATTCCGGGGTCAGTCCGCCCGGTATTTCTCCATGATTTTGCCGGCCATGCGAATGCCGTCCACTGCGGCACTCACGATCCCGCCGGCGTAACCTGCGCCTTCTCCGCACGGATACAGTCCGGGATGCCCGATGGCACAGCCGTCTTCCCCGCGCACGATCCGCACCGGCGCCGACGTTCTCGTCTCCACCCCGGTCAGCGGTACCGCCGCATCGGCATAGCCGCGGATCTTCGTGCCGAAATTCACAAGTCCCGTTTTCAGCATCTCCGTCACGAACGACGGGAAAATTTTTGTTAGATCTGCCGGTCTCACGTCGCCGTTCCGATAGGTCGGCTGAACGGAGGTCGGCTCCGTGCCCCATTTTCCGGCGAGCAGATCGCCCACCGTCTGAACCGGCGCCGCATAATGCCGTCCGCCCGCTTCAAAGGCACGCCGCTCCAGTTCCCGCTGGAATGCGATCGCACCGGCCGGGTTCGCGCCGTAATCCTCCGGCAGCACGGAAACGCAGACCGCCGCGTTGGCGTTGCGTCCGTCGCGCGCCCGGGTACTCATGCCGTTCGTCACGACGCCGCCTTCCTCGCTCGCCGACGGAACAACCGTCCCACCGGGGCACATACAGAATGTATAGCAGCCGCGGTTTCCTTCGCGGTACGACAGCTGATATTCGCCGTGTCCGAGCGTCGGATCCCCGGCATAATCGTGATACAGCGCCGTATCAATCGTCGTCTGCAAATGCTCCGCACGCACGCCGACCGAGAACGGTTTCGCCTCGATCAGGTAATTCTTGCTGAGTAATTCGGCGTAGGTATCGCGCGCGCTGTGGCCGATCGCCAACACGAGCACGTCGTACGGAAGCTCTTCGCCGCCCGCGCGCACCGTGTGCTCTCCGATGCAGTCCGCCGCCGCGTGGTAGCGGATCTCCCCGCCTGCCGCCCGGATCCGCCGGTCTGCGTTCTTGACGACCTCACGCAAAACGTCCGTTCCGATATGCGGCTTCGCTTTATAGAGGATATCCTCCGGCGCGCCAAGTTCGACGAGGCATTTCAGCACCCACGCGATCAGCGGATCGTTGATGCGCGTCGTGAGTTTGCCGTCCGAGAAGGTGCCTGCGCCGCCCGCGCCGAACTGGATATTCGTTTCGGTATCGAGAATCCCGTCGCGGATGAAGCGTTCCACCGCCGCCGTCCGCTCTTCCACCGATCCGCCGCGTTCGAGAATGATCGGGCGGAATCCGGCCTCAGCGAGGATCAGTCCGCAGAACATCCCGGCCGGTCCGAAACCGACGATAACGGGACGGTGCGTGATCTTCGTCTCCCCGTGCGGGAGCGTGAGCGTCGGTTCGCTGAATCGGCGGATGGCCGGATCGTCCGGGATCTTCACGTCGCCGTCGAGCTCCGCCGCAACCGAATAGACGAACGACAGTTCCCGCCGCGCGTCTACCGATTTTTTGGCTATTTTCAGATTTTCCGGGTGTCCGCCCGTCAGCCGGTGTATGAGCGAGGCCGCTTTATGGATCGCCTGCGCGTCATAATCGCCGCCCGCACCGTGATAGAGGACACGGATATCGTTGATCTGGATTCTCTGTTTTTCTCTCATACTTTCCGTTCTGTGCCGTTCAGTTGTCAAACGTCACGCTGATCCCGTACGCGCCGAGTTCGATCACGCCGTCCGCCCAGACCGAGTCGATCTTCACTTCCGCCCGCACGGTGATGGTGCCGGTGTTGGTCTTCGAATACGGACTCATGTCAAGCACGAGCGAAATGTCGTCCGGCTCGATTTTCGATATCTGATCGAGCGCGCCCATGATCGTCACGGGTACGTTCTCTTTCTCAAAGGTATAGTGCAGATTCTTCTTGCCGCCCGTATCGACGATGTTCTTGCCCGGTACGGTGATCGTGCGCGTTTTCATGCCGCTGCCGAGCGTTACCTCCGCCTCGAGCGTATCGGTGCTCAGCGTCACGCCCTCCGGCGTATCGAGCACTTCCGTTCTCGTCTTTGACGAACCCGTGACAAAATCGAGTTTTTCGTCGAACACGATCGTCGGCGAGAGCGCCAGTTTGTCGATCACTTCGACGTCGCCCGTTGCTTCGACGGAAGCCGGCGTCAGCGTGATGCGCGCGTTGTCTTCATTCAGGAAGCCGTAGCGGAATTCCGCGCGTACCGGGACGGACACCGTCTTGAGCACCGGAACCGTCACGTCCACTTCCGCCGGATAATAATTCAGATACGGGCTCGTTACCGTTTCCCCGTTTTTATCAACGAGGCGGATCGGACACGTCATCGTCGTCGTTTTGGTCACGCCCGTCAGATCAAGTGTCACGACCGCTTTTTCGATTTTATCGAGCACCATGGCCGGGCCCTCGACCGTCACTTTATCGACCGGGAATTCGACCGTTCCCGTATAGGCGCCCTCCGGCAGATTCGTATTCTCCCGCTGCTCCGTCAGGCCGAGCATCACTTTATCGGCGCGGTCAACGTACACCGACACCGTATCCTGCGACTGCCCGACGAGCTTGCAACCGGACGGAACGTCTACCGTCACTTTACAGCTGTACCGGCCGCTCGCGTCGATGTCTCCGACGTCCGCCGTCGCTACGATATCTTCTTCCTTCAGTTTGGAGATGACGCTCTTCTTGCCCGCCAGTGTGACGTCGATCATCGTGCCGTATCCGTTATACACGGCGAGCGATTTATCCGTCAGCTGTTCGACGTTTTCGAGTTCCACCGTAATGTGGCTGAACGGTTCCTCATGCTCGGGACTCTCAACCGACATGACGTACACCCACAGAACGAACGCGGCAAGAACGCAGAGGATCTTCGCAAGAATATCCCACTTTCTGTGAGGAGCGCTGCGCTTTTTCGTTTCAGTCGTCTGTTCTTTCATACTTAGTTTTTCTCCCGTTCGTTCTTTGCCTTGACCTTGCCGAAAAGGTCGAAGATCCGGTTGTCTTTATCGGATTCCTCGCCCATCAGCTGCGCGCGCAGGAAGGCGGTCAGTTCATCCCGCGTATAGCCGCGGACGAGCTTCCCTTCCACCGCCGTCGAGATCACGCCGGTCTCCTCCGACACGATCAGCACCACGGCGTCGCTGTTCTCACTCATACCGATCCCCGCGCGGTGACGGGTACCGAGATCCTTGATGATATCGGGATTATTGGAAAGCGGAAGCAGGCATCCGGCCGCGTGAAGCCGGTTATCGCGGATGATCAAAGCTCCGTCGTGCATCGGCGCTTTGTTGAAGAAAATATTCTTGATGAGGAAGGCTGCCGGATAGGCGTCGATCACCGTGCCCGTCAGCACCATGTCGCCGAGCTTCGTCGAGCGCTCGAACACGATCAGCGCGCCCGTTTTGGATTCCGACAGATCGGCGGTGGCCGAGACCACTTCGTCGATAACGGCGGGCATGGAGGACTGGCCGCGCACCTCGCTGATGCTCTTCAGTCCCTTGATCGGCGTCGTGCCGACTTTTTCAAGCACGGAACGGATCTCCGGCTGGAACAGAATGACGAGCGTGATGAACCCGACCTGGAAAATATTCTGCAGGATATATTGCAGGGCGTACATCTCAAGCACCTGGCTCACGATGCGGATCGCAAACAAAAGCACCAGCCCGATCGCCAGCATACCGGCACGGCGGTCACGGATGAAGCGGTACAGATAGTACAGCAGCACCGACACACACGCGATGTCGATGACGTCGATAAACGATATGGTACGGATAATGGCCCAGATGCCGGACAAATCGGCAGACCATGCCAACAGATAAACTGACACGACGGATTTCGCCCCCTGCTTCTCAATATTACTCCATAATTATTATATCACATCATCTTCCGTTTTTCAACCGTTCCGACAAGATTCTCCCCCGACTTTTCATGACTTTTTCATGAGATTCCTTCCATGAAATTTCAGTTTTTCGGTATATTTATGCGAAGATTTTTTGAAAAACCTCTTTTCTTTTGCTTAACGGTGTGATATAATTAAGGGTAAGTTCGTAAAAAACGCAAAAAGGAGAGTTCCCGTGTTCGAATCGCTTCCGCATCTCGTCATCGTCTGCGGCCACTACGGCAGCGGCAAAACCACCTTTGCTGTCAATCTGGCGCTGCAGGCCGGTGCGGAATCATCCGGCAGGCCGATCCACATCGCGGATCTCGACATCGTCAACCCGTATTTCCGTACGGCAGACGCAGCCGATCTGCTCCGTGAAAACGGCATCGACGCAGTTCTCCCGCAGTTTGCGAACTCCAACGTCGATATCCCGGTCATCCCGCCGAAGATGATCCGGCTGATCGAGGCAAAAGACGAATTTTCCGTGATCGACGTCGGCGGCGATGACGGTGCCGTGGCGCTCGGTATGTTCGAGGCCGCCATCAAACGCGCCGGATACGCCCTCTTCTACGTCGTCAACCGCTATCGCCCGCTTATTGCGGAGCCGATCGGCGCGTACGACTGCATGACGGAAATCGAGAAGGCGTGCGGTCTCCGCTGTACGCATCTCGTCAACAATTCCTGCCTCGGCGCCGAAACGACGGCGGACGATCTCGTCGAAAGCGTTCCCTACGCGCGCGAATCCGCCCGGCTGTGCGGCATTCCTCTGTTCTGCCACACCTGCCGTCCCGAGCTTCTCGACGAAGCGCGTGCAAAATTCCGTGAAGCCGGTTACGGCGACGAGCGGCTGATGCCCGTTCGCAACGTGACGCGGCAGTACACATGATCCCGATTTCATACCAGTGAGGTGTTCTATGAATAAACTTACATTCACCACAGAAAGATGCAAGGGCTGCGGCCTCTGCGTCGCGGTCTGCCCCAAGAAGATCCTCGATCTGAACGCATCCGTCCTCAATTCCAAAGGCTATCACCCCGTCATGGTGACGGATCAGGCGGCCTGCATTGCCTGCGCGATGTGCGCGACCATGTGTCCCGACTGTGTCATCAAAGTTGAAAAAGACGCTGACTGATAAGGAGAACTCATATGGCTAAAAAAGTTTTAATGAAGGGCAACGAAGCCATCGCCGAAGCTGCGATCGCATCGGGCTGCCTCTACTTCTTCGGCTACCCCATCACCCCTCAGACCGAAATCGCCGAATACATGGCGCGCCGTATGCCGAAGGTCGGCGGCCTCTGCCTCCAGGCTGAAAGTGAAGTCGCCGCCATCAATATGCTGATGGGCTGCGCTGCCGGCGGTACGCGCGGTATGACTTCCTCCTCTTCCCCCGGAATCTCGCTGAAGAGCGAAGGTATTTCCTATATCGCAGGCTGCGATCTGCCCTGCCTGATCGTCAACGTACAGCGCGGCGGCCCGGGTCTCGGCGGTATCCCGCCCTCGCAGTCCGACTATTATCAGGCGACCCGCGGCGTCGGTCACGGCGATCTCCGTCTGATCGTTGTCGCGCCTTCTTCCGTTCAGGAAATGGCTTCCCTCACGGCTGAAGCCTTCGACCTCGCCGACACCTACCGTATGCCCGCCATGCTGCTCGCGGACGGCGCACTCGGCCAGATGATGGAACCCGTCGATTTCGAGACGCTCCCGAAGCGCGAGCTCCCGAAGAAGGATTGGGCTACCACCGGCACCGGTCTGAAGCGTCCG
Source organism: Eubacteriales bacterium (assembly GCA_045643445.1). Lineage (GTDB taxonomy): Bacteria > Bacillota > Clostridia > Oscillospirales > CAG-272 > UMGS1696. Next base: position 7,936 of record JAZUKT010000146.1, on the reverse strand, counting down.
AAGAATATCGTCAACTCCCTCTATATCGACCCGAATGAACTCGAAGTTTCCGTCCGCGCCCGCTACGAGCGTTATGCGGAAGTCGAAAAGAACGAAGTCCGTTATGAAGAATTCATGACCGACGACGCCGATATCATCCTCGTTGCGTTCGGCATCACCGCCCGTATCTGCAAGAGCGCCATCACCGAAATGCGCAAAGCCGGTATCAAGGCCGGTCTGCTCCGCCCGATCACGCTGTGGCCGTTCCCGAAGCAGAAGCTCAACGAGCTCGCCGACACCGCCAAGGCCTTCCTTTCCGTGGAAATGTCCATGGGTCAGATGGTCGATGACGTCCGTATCGCCGTCAACGGCAAAAAGCCCGTTTCCTTCTACGGCCGCACCGGCGGTATGATCCCGTCCGTCGAAGAAGTCGCCGCCGAGATCAAGAAGCTGAACGAAACGCTCTGAAAGAAAGGATTCTGAACGATATGAAAACCGTTTTTGAGAGACCGCAGGCCCTCTCCGACGTGCCGCTGCACTACTGCCCCGGCTGCACCCACGGTATCGTGCACCGTCTGGTCGCTGAAACGATCGACGAACTCGGTATCCTCGGCAACACCATCGGCATCGCGCCGGTCGGCTGCTCCGTTTTTGCATACAACTATTTCGAATGTGATATGATCGAAGCGGCACACGGCCGTGCTCCGGCTGTCGCTACCGGCATGAAGCGCACCCATCCCGACTCCGTCGTCTTCACCTATCAGGGTGACGGTGACCTTGCCGCCATCGGTACCGCCGAAACCGTTCACGCCGCTACGAGAGGCGAAAACCTCACCGTGATCTTCATCAACAACTGTATCTACGGCATGACCGGCGGCCAGATGGCTCCGACCACGATCCCCGGCCAGGTCACGACCACTTCTCCTTACGGCAGAAAGCGCAACATCCAGGGCAGCCCGATCCGCGTCTGCGAAATGCTCTCCACCCTCGACGGCGTCGCTCTTGCTCAGCGCGTTGCCGTTGACTGCCCGAAGAACGTCCTCGCCGCGAAAAAGGCCATCAAGAAAGCCTTCCAGAATCAGATCGACAAGAAGGGCTTCTCCATCATCGAAGTGCTCTCCACCTGCCCGACCAACTGGGGTCTTGCGCCGAATGACGCGCTTCAGTGGCTCCGCGACAACATGATCCCGTACTATCCGCTCGGCGTCTACAAGGACGGCGCGGCGCTGCGGGATGAAGAATAAGGAGGTTCACCATGACGACTCGCATCATCTTCGCCGGCAGCGGCGGTCAGGGCATCCAGTTCTCCGGCAAGCAGATCGCCAAGACCGGTATGCACTTTGACAAGAACGTCACGTTCCTTCCCTCCTACGGTCCCGAAATGCGCGGCGGTACCTCGAACTGCACCGTCATCGTTTCGGATGAGGAGATCGGTTCCCCGAACGTCTCGAGACCTGACGTCCTCGTGGCGATGAACCTGCCTTCCTACGACAAATTCGAGCCGAAGATCGCCGAAGACGGTATCCTCTTCTGCGATTCCACACTCGTTGACAAGAAGTCCGCGCGCGCCGACATCAAGGCATACTATGTACCCGCGACCGGGTTGGCCGTTGAAAACGGTCTCGACGGTTTCGCCAACGTCATCCTGCTCGGCTTCATCATGAAGGTGACCGGCCTCTTCCCGTACGAAGATTTCCGCGATTACCTCCTCTCCGGCATCCCGGCAACGAAGGCCGCTCTGCTCGACAAGAACACCCGCGCCCTCGAACTCGGCTTCAAATACGAAGCGTAACGCCCGTTTATCCGAGAACCTGCCCATCCATCCGACGGACAGGTTCTTTTTTTGTCTCCGCTTGACAAAACCGCCCCCGTGCGGTAAAATTATGGCAGATATTTACTCGTTTTTTCGGTGAAAGGCAGGTACTCCCCATGAAATTTTCCGCTTGCGGCAACTGGTTCGGCGGCGACTGGTACGAAAACGTCCGGCTCGGCGCACAGTACGGATTCTCCGGCGTGGAACAGCTGAACTGGCTCCCGCTCGATCTCGCCCGCGCCAAGGCGACTCTCGACGAAAACGGCGTCACCTCCACCGCGCTGATCATAGAATCGACCGACCCGAACAACATGCTGCGCATCGCGTGGTCATACGGCATGGTATGGGAAGGCGCGCGAGGCTCCTTCATTCAATCGTTCCGCGAGACGGTCGCCGCTGCCAAGACGCTCGGTGTGCCGAACATCATCGCCACGACCGGCAACGCCCGCTATGACGTCTCACGGGAGGAACAGTTTGACATCTGCGTCGGAACGCTCACGGAGCTTTCTCACATCGCCGAGGAAGAGGGCGTGACCATCGTACTGGAGCCCTTGAACGTGCTCGTCAATCACATGGGACACTATCTCGTTCACACGGACGAAGCGATCCGCATGATCCAAGCGGTCGGCAGTCCGGCCTGCAAGCTGCTCTTTGACATTTATCATCAGCAGGTATCGGAAGGCAACGTCATCCGCAATATCACCGAAAACATCGATCTGATCGGTCACTTCCACATCGCCGACAACCCGGGGCGCAATCAGCCCGGCACAGGCGAACTGAATTACACGAATATCTTTTCCGCCATCCGCTCGGCCGGATACAAGGGTTGGCTCGCGTTCGAATGCGGCAGCACGGTCGAAATCCCGGCGCTCTGCCGCGATATGCGCGCGCTGGTCGATCCATTCGAGAACTGACGGAGGCGAAAAATGCTGAAAACACTCCGACTCGGGAAAACCGGTCTCACCGTAACGAAAACCGCGATGGGCTGTCTGCCCGTTCAGCGCTGCGACGAAGATTATGCCGTTCGGCTGCTCCGCGCGGCTTATGACGGCGGCATCCGCTTCTTCGACACCGCCAACGCCTACACGGACAGCGAACACAAAATGGGTCTCGCTCTCGCCGACGTGCGCGACAAGATCGTCATTGCCACGAAAAGCGCCGCGACGACGAAGGACGGTGTGCTTGAACATATCGAAAACAGTCTCCGCGAACTGAAAACCGATCACGTCGATCTTTTTCAGTTTCACAACGTGCCCGAACTGCCGGACGCCGATGATCCGAACGGCGCCTATGCCGGTGCGCTCGAAGCAAAACGCCGCGGCTGGATCGGACATATCGGCGTGACGTCGCACCGCGTAGACGTAGCGGAAGCGTGCATTGCCTCCGGCCTCTTCGAAACGCTGCAATTCCCGTTCAGCTATATCTCATCCGCCCGCGATCTCGCGCTTGCCGAAAAATGCAAAGCGGCCGACATGGGCTATATCGCCATGAAAGGGCTGGCCGGGGGGCTGTTGACCAACGCCCGCGCCTGCTACGCCTTCATGAATCAGTACGAGAACGTCGTGCCGATCTGGGGCATCCAGCGTATGGAAGAGCTTACGGAGTGGCTCGCCCTCGGCGAAGAAGACGTGTGGATGGATGACGGACTCGCCGCCTTTATTGCAGAAGATCGCAAGACGATCGGCGGCAATTTCTGTCGCGGCTGCGGCTACTGTATGCCGTGCACGGTCGGGATCGAGATCCGGGAATGCGCGCGGATGAATATGCTGCTCCGCCGTTCTCCGTGGCAGCGCTACATGACGCCCGAATGGCACGCCAAAATGAATCAGACCGACGAATGCGTCAACTGCGGCGCGTGCCTGGCAAAATGCCCGTATCAGCTCAACACGCCCGCTCTGCTCCGCGAAATGCGCGACGATTACAACGAATTCTACGCCGCCCACGCCGCGGAAGCCGGATTCGGTGAAAAATAAACAAGCGTGAATTATCCATGAAAAACAAAAACAAATTCGCAGAGATCCTTCCCTACGTTGTAGCCGGCGTCTATTTTCTGTTTCTCGTCTGGCTCATCCTTTTCAAGCTGGCGGACAGCGTCGAACGGATTCCGTCCATGAGAGGAATCAACCTGATCCCGTTCCATTACGACGAATTCTCCGGCACGCTCTTTCATTGGCAAGAAGTCGCGGACAATATCCTCGTCTTTATTCCCGCCGGGTTTTATCTGACCGCCTTCCACAAGGGAAAATTCCTTTCCGGCCTTGCAGCGAGCGCCGTACTGAGTTTATCGTTCGAGGTATTGCAGTACGTATTTGCCCTCGGTGCAAGCGACATCACCGATCTGATCACCAACACGATCGGCGGCTGTATCGGAGCCGGGTTGTTTTTCCTGACCGGCAGACTGTTCAAGGGCAGGCAGGTGACGGTCGTCAGCATCATCGGCGCCGTGCTCGAAGCGCTGTTCATCCTGCTGCTGATCATCCTGATCATCGGAAACAGGTGAATGTAATATCGGTCGGGAATCCCGGCTGAAGACAAAAGAAAACCGCCGGTCCGTGCTGGATCAGCGGTTTTTGTTTGGTTTCATATCCGTCACACTTCGGCGTGCTCCGTGCGGTGGAGGATATCCTCCTGAATGTCGCGGCCGATCTTGATGTAATAGGCGCTGAAGCCGGAGACGCGCACGACAAGATCCCCGTAATTCTCGGGATGCTCCCTCGCGTCGATCAGAACGGCGCGGTCCACGCAGTTGATCTGCACTTCCTGCCCGCCGAGTTTGAAATAGGTGCGGATAGCGGCAAGCAGCGCGGCGCGTTTAGTCGGATCACGCAGCATATCGGTCGTATACTTCTGATTGACGACCGTGCCGAGCGCGGCGTAACTGTAATCCGGCTTCGAGAGAGACAGGAACGCGGAGGTCGGACCGTTCTGATCCGCGCCGTAGGTAGGAGAGGCCGCGTCGGATATCGGAACGCCCGCTTCTCTCCCGTTCGGCGTTGCACCGGTTTCCCGTCCGGCCGGAACGTTCGCCGTATTGCTGGCGATGCCGATATAGAAGTGGCCGCCGTCGTTCGTGCGGTACTGCTTGAAAACGCCGCTGATATATTCGACGTACCAGACCGCGTACTTATCGACGAAATCGTCGTTATTGCCGTATTTCGGAGCCGCCTTCAGCTTCGCGCGGAGTGTTTCATATCCTTCAAAGTTGGCGGCCAGCGCGTCACGCAGTTCGGCAAGCGTGCAGGCGTGATCCGTGAAGACCACCTTCTCGATCGCGGCGAGCGAATCGGCAATCGTGGCGATCCCCATCGCGCCGGCTCCGTGAACGGACGGATAGTGTGCGCCGCCTGCGTTGATGTCCATGCCGCGGTCGATGCAGTCGTCGCAGAAAAGGGACATGAACGGTTCCGGGTACAAAGTGCGGTCGAAGCCGTTATGGTCGTTGAAGCCGTCCACGTAATTCCGGGCTGCATATTCGATCTGCTTTTTGAAGGCGTTCATGAATTCGTCCATCGAGCCGATTTCGGAAACGTCGCCCGTATCGATCCCCGCAAAGCGTTCGGAAACGGCGGAGCGGCCGCGATGGAAGACAGCTTCAAGCATTTGCGGCACGTTGAAACGGCCGTCAGACCACGCGGGCTGCTTTCCCTGAATGAAGTTTTCGATGCAGCCGACGAAGCAGTGATTACGCGCGTCCTCCGGCGTATATCCGTACCGCATGAGCGCCGGGATATTGGCCCGGTCGTTCATAAGCGCCGGGTAGCCGAGTCCCGTTCCGATCACCTGCAGGCATTCGTCGAGGAAACGGTCGGGCATGGCGTCATGCAGCCGCGCGGAAAGGTTCGGACCGGGGATGTTACAGTCGCGCACCGCGTGCAGGACGCAATAACTCAAGTCATTGATCGCGTCTTCTCCGTCCGGCGTTACGCCGCCGATGCAGATATTGACTACGTTGTCTCCGCCCTTCCAGCGGTATTCGCCGATTTTGATGAACGTACAGGCGAGAAGATCTTCACATTCTTCGTCGGTGAGAAGTCCGGCGTCGCGGTCGTGACGGTAGAATGGATACAGATATTGGTCGATTCTGCCGAGCGCCGTCGCGTATTTTTCCTGAATCTGAAGAGCGATCTGGACAAGCCAGGTCAGATTGAGCGCCTGACGGAAGGACTGCGGCTTTTCCCGGCTGATATGGTCAAGATCGGCGGCAAGCTGTGTCAGTTCGGCGCGGCAGTCCGCGTTTTCCGTGATTCCGGCGACGCGGCGCGCTTCTTCGGCATGGCGGGCAATAAAGGCGGAAAAGCTGCCGAGCACTTTCTTCATCGCCGAAAGATACGCCGTTCTGTCTCCGTCATCGCGGTGCGCCGTCAGCGAGTCGTCGATCCGCTTCATGGTTCCCGCAATTCCCTCGTTCATGAGGCGCTCGAAATTGGGCGCGAAATGGTCGGTATTCCCCCAGAAATCATAACGCTCGTGCTGTTCTACCGTTTGCTTCACCTGACTTCCGAACGCGTCGTCTATACCGTCCGTAAAGCAGCCGGCAAAAGAACCGGCCACACGGTCGTATTCATAAATACGGATCGGATACTTTTCAAACAGCGCGCAGTCAGCCAGCGTTCGGCCGGTCAGAGCCGATTCCGTCTCATGCTCCCGATAACTCTCATAGCGGATCAGCCGCTGCATCAGATATTTTCCGGCCGGTCTGACCTTCACGGCTTCCTTCAGATAAGGCAGATGTCTCATATCGTTCTCCTGCTGTCTTTATCGTTATCCACAGTATAACACCATCCCGGGGATTTGTCTACCTCTTTCCGACAATTCGACGGCGTTTTCTTCGCTTGACTTTTACGGCGGGCTGTGTTACAATATTGACACACAAATCCGGGCGCTGCGCCCATCACGAGAAGGAGAATATCTGATGAAAACGTACAAATGTCTGATCTGCGGCGAAATCTTTACCGTTCAGGACGGTGAAACGCCCGTCTGCCCGAAGTGCAAGGCAAAAGGCGACAAACTGGAAGAAGTAAAGGCCAACAAATACGCCGGCACGCAGACCGAAAAGAACCTCGAAGCCGCCTTTGCCGGTGAAAGCCAGGCGCGCAACAAGTACACGTACTTCGCCTCCAAGGCCAAGAAGGAAGGCTACGAGCAGCTCGCGGCTCTCTTCCTCAAGACTGCCGACAACGAAAAAGAACACGCCAAGCTCTGGTTCAAGGAACTGAACGGCATCGGCGATACGGCAGAGAATCTGGCTGCTGCCGCTGACGGCGAAAACTACGAATGGACCGATATGTACGAGGGCTTTGCCGTGACCGCCGAAAAGGAAGGCTTCACGGAACTGGCCGCCCGTTTCCGCGCCGTCGCCGCCATCGAAAAGCATCACGAGGAACGCTCCCGCGCGCTGCTCAAGAACGTCGAAACCGCCGCTGTCTTCGAAAAGAGCGAGGTCAAGGTCTGGGAATGCCGCAACTGCGGTCACATCGTCGTCGGCACGAAGGCGCCCGAAGTCTGCCCCGTCTGCGCACATCCGCAGGCTTACTTTGAAGTAAACGCGGAAAACTATTGATCGATCATGACGGACGAAAGACTGAAACGGATCAACGAACTGGCGAACAAGCAGAAGACGGACGGCCTCACGGACGACGAAAAAGCCGAGCAGGCCGAACTGCGCGCCGAGTACATCAAGGATTTCCGGGCATCCATGCGCGGGATCCTCGACAACACCGTGATCCAGCGGCCGGACGGCTCGAAAGAACCGCTCACCCGCAAGGATAACGGCTCAAAGGCGTAACGTCCCGCCGGGCTTCCGGTATCAACAAAAAAATGGCCGCTGAGCAGCAACCCGGCGGTCTTTTTTTATTGCGTTACAGATCAATTCTCTCAAAATTCCGGCACGCGGCGCGATAGGACAGAGCCGTGACGGATGCGTATATCACCGCTCCGGCGGCAAGCGACAGCAATTGGACTGCGAGGTGCTCCGTTCCGAAGGCGTTCAGCGCCTCAAGTCCCGGGATATAGTGCAGCGCCTCCGCGACGCCGATCCACAGAAACGCGGCCACGGCGTACCCGATGAACGGACCGCTGAACCGATAGGCGGTTTTCCAGAATCCGCCGACGAAAATGAGGTTGAACAGTCCGAATCCGACGAGC
>JAZUKT010000145.1:0-4304 GCA_045643445.1 Eubacteriales bacterium | reverse complement strand
CGAATCGCTCGGTCAGGTCGCCTCTCAGACAATGAAGGCGATGTGCGTGACCGAAGACGCCGCCGCGATCCCGATCTTCCGCCCGCTGATCGGCATGGACAAGGAAGAAATTATTCAGATTTCCCGTAAGATCGGCACGTTTGACACGTCCATTCTTCCCTATGAGGACTGCTGCACCGTCTTTACGCCGCGGCATCCGAAGACACAGCCGGAACTCGAAAAAGTACTGGCGCAGGAAGAAAAAGTGGACGTTGGTGCGCTGATCGAGGAAGCGTGGGCTACGCGCTACTGCCGCGTTCTCACGCAGGAAGATTAACGTATGACACCCGATGAATCCTACCGCGCCTGCACGCTCTGTCCGCGCTCCTGCGGCGTTGACCGAACGAACGGACGTGGATTCTGCGGCGCGGACGATACGCCCGAAGTCGCAAAAATCATGCTTCACCACTGGGAAGAGCCGCCGATCAGCGGAACGGATCCCGAACGCGGCTCCGGCGCGATCTTCTTCTCCCACTGTTCCCTCGGCTGCGCGTTCTGCCAGAATCGCAAAATCAGCCGGCGCGAAGGAACGGGACAGCGCATGACGGCCGGTGAACTCGCCGACGCGATGCGGAAACTGGAAGCGGACGGCGCTTACAACATCAATCTCGTCTCGCCGACGCACTACACCCCGACGCTCACGGAAGCGGTGCGGATCGCCCGGGCTGCGGGACTCCGTCTGCCGATCGTCTGGAACACCGGCGGATACGAACGCCCCGAAACGATCCGACAGCTTGACGGCACCGTCGATATTTATCTGACGGATTTCAAATATGCGTCGTCTGATCTCGCTCTGCGCTATTCAGGCGCGGCTGACTACCCGGAGGCTGCGATGGCCTCTCTCGAAGAGATGCTCCGTCAGATCGGCGCGTGCGTCTTTGACGAGGACGGTATGATGCGGCGCGGCGTGATCGTGCGGCATCTGGTGCTCCCCGGCTGTGCGGCCGACTCGATCACCGTTCTGCGGCAGATAGCCGGGCGGATCCCGGTCAATTCCATCCGGCTCTCGCTGATGGCGCAGTACACGCCGGACTTTCTGCCGGAACCGACAGACGGCACCGCAGATCCCTACCGCGGCATCCGGCGCAAGATCACGACCTACGAATACGACAAAGTCGCGGATGAGGCCGACCGGCTCGGCTTCGACGGATGGATGCAGGAACGCTCCTCCGCCACGTCCCGCTTCACACCCGATTTCTGACGAGGCTGCCGCATGATCCTTCTCCGATACGGAAACACGAACACTTATTTTTTGAACGGACTGCTGATCGACACGGATATGCCGGGAACGCTCGACGGGCTCTTCCGGGAGCTGAAAAAGAACGGTCTTCGGCTCGGGGATATCCGCTATGTGATGGCCACGCATTATCACCCGGATCACATGGGACTGATCAGCGAGCTGATGGCGCACGGCGTCCGGCTCCTCCTGATCGACAGACAGGCGGCGCACGTCCATTTTTCCGACCCGATTTTCGCGCGTCAGCCGCTTCTGCGGGTACAGCCGATCCGGGAAGAAGAAGCCGTCGTCATCCGCTGTGACGAAAGCAGACGCTTTCTCGCCGGACTCGGGATCCGCGGGGAGATCATCCCGACGGATAGCCACAGTGCGGACGGCGTAGCGTTGATCACCGACGACGGGGATTGCCTGGCCGGAGATATCGAGCCGCTTTCCTATCTCGGTGGTTACGAGGACAACGTCCCCTTGAAAAAAGACTGGGACGCTATCCTGAGCCGTCATCCCGCGACGGTTTATTTCGGGCACAGCAATGCCGTGAAAGTAGGATAATCTGCATCGACAACAAAAAAACGGAGGAAAGTATGAAAAGCAAAAGTCTCGCCGTTCTGTCCGTTGTTCTGCTGATCGCAGCGATTGTATTCGCCTGCCTGTGGATACACGAAAGAAACGACCGCTCCGATTGGAAACAGACCGCTCAAATTGAGGCAGGTGCCGCGTATGATTCCTTCGTTGAATATCAGACGCACGCCCATGAGTCGTCATACCGACAAGCGGCCGCCTCGTTTTATGCCTTCAAACAGGCATATTATCGTTACACGGAAGACGCCGACAAATCGTACAATTATGATGTAAGTAATGAGTTGTACGGTTTCATGGTCATATCCCCTGAAAAATGTCAGTCTCACATCGCGGAAATCACCGACATCGTGAAGCTGCTTGCCGAAAACGTCGATGACGAGAACGCCTATCTGCTGATGGCTGGTCTTTCAGCGGTCATGAGCGAATGATATATCTATCCGAAAAGGCACCCGCCGATAAGGAAGCCCTTGTCAACGGGTGCATTTTATTTACGGCTGATTTTTCACGGCGACGCGGTAGACGATGCCGCCGTCAGAAAGCACTGCCTTCACCTCGTCGCCCGCCTTGATCTCCCCGCGCAGCATGGCGTCCGAGAACGAATCCTCCACGCGCCGCACGATAGCCCGACGGAGCGGTCTGGCACCATAGATCGGATCGAATCCTTCCCGTGCGAGCGACGCGACGACCTCCTCCGGGAACGTGACTGTGATCCCGAGCGACGCGATCCGCTTCTCCACCTCCGCGAGCATGATCCCGGCGATCCGGCGGATATCCGCGTCCGACAGTTTATTGAAGACGATCGTCTCGTCGATGCGGTTCAGAAACTCCGGCCGGAACGTATGCTTCAGGGCATCCGTTACCGAGGCGCGCATCCGCTCCGATTCCGCGTCCGCATTCGCCGCATCGAGAAAGCCGAGGCGTTTCGGTTCCGTGATCCCGGATGCGCCGACGTTCGAGGTCATGATGAGGATCGTATTTTTGAAATCCACCCGTCTGCCCTGCGCGTCCGTGAGGATCCCGTCCTCGAGGATCTGCAAAAGGATATTGAACACGTCCGGGTGCGCCTTCTCGATCTCGTCGAACAGCACGACCGAATACGGCCGCCGCCGGATCTTTTCCGTGAGCTGGCCGCCTTCCTCATATCCGACGTAGCCGGGCGGACTGCCGATCAGCTTCGACACGCTGTGCTTTTCCATATATTCGGACATATCGACGCGGATCATGGCGTTCACGTCGCCGAACATGATATCCGCCAGTACCCGCGACAATTCCGTTTTGCCGACGCCGGTCGGGCCGAGGAACAGAAACGAGCCGATCGGACGACGCGGATCCTTCAGTCCCATTCGCCCACGCCGGATCGCACGGGAAACCGCCTCGACTGCCGCGTCCTGTCCGATCACCCGCTCTTTCAGGAGTTCTTCCAAGCGAAGCAGCCGTTCGCTCTCCTCTTCGGCCAGTTTTTTCACGGGAACGCCCGTCCAACTCGTCACGATGTCCGCGATGTCGCCGCCGTCGATGATCAGTTCGTTCTGTGCGCCGCGTCCTGCGCCTGATTTTTGTTCCTTTCGCTGACTCAATTCGTCGGAAAGCCGCTTTTCTTCATCCCGCAGACGCGCCGCACCCTCGTAATCCTCGCCGAGAACCGCTTCTTCCTTTTCCGCCGTGACCGATTTCAGTTTTCCCTCGATTTCCCGCACGTCCGGCGGCTGAATGAAGCTCGCGAGCCGCTTTTTGCTCGCCGCCTCGTCGATCAGATCAATCGCTTTATCCGGCAGATAGCGGTCGCTGATATAGCGGACGGACAGGCTCACCGCCTCCCGCACCGCGTCATCCGAAATTTTCAGTTTATGGTGCGCCTCGTATTTGTCCCGCAGGCCGAAGAGGATCCGCTCCGCTTCCTCCGGCGTCGGCTCGCCCACCATGACCGACTGAAACCGCCTCTCGAGCGCCGCGTCTTTCTCGATATGCCGCCGGTATTCGTCAATCGTCGTCGCGCCGATCACCTGCATTTCGCCCCGTGCCAGCGCCGGTTTCAGAATATTCGCGGCGTCCACGGCTCCTTCCGCTCCGCCCGCGCCGATGATCGTATGGATCTCGTCGATGAACAGAATGATCTGCGGATTGCGCCGTACCTCCTCCATGACGTTTTTCATCCGTTCCTCGAATTCGCCGCGGTATTTCGCTCCGGCCACCATGGAAGATATGTCGAGCGTCACGATCCCCTTCCCCCGACCAACAGGCGGCACCTGCCCGTCGGTGATCCGCTGTGCCAGTCCTCCCACGACCGCCGTTTTCCCGACGCCCGGTTCCCCGATCAGGCACGGATTATTCTTCGTCCGCCGCGAGAGGATCTGGACCACACGCGCCGTTTCCGAGTCCCGGCCGATGATCGGGTCGATCCGCCCTTCCCGCGCCATTTTGCAGAGATTCCGGCCGTACTGCGTCAGAT
>JAZUKT010000144.1:0-8074 GCA_045643445.1 Eubacteriales bacterium | reverse complement strand
CGAGCGGGTCGCCCTTGGCATCGTTCTTGAAGGTGGTCTCCACATAAGCGGGAAGATCCTGACCCTCGGTGCAGTAATCGCTGTAACGGCGGTAGAAGCTGCCGACAGCCTTATAACGGCAGATGACTTCGAGTCCCTTGCCGAACACCTTCGCCGGAAGGACTTCCATCGTGGTGTTCTTGAGATCCGCGCTGACATAATGCGTACGGATACCGGCGGCCTTGATCTTCTCGAAGAAGTAAATGGACATTCTGAGGTTGACGTCGCCGACGCCTTCGATGGTCAGACCGACCGAGTTTTCACCGGGATCGAACACGCCGTCCTTGCCCGTGCAGTCGTCCTTGAACTTCAGAAGATAATTTCCGTTTTCGAGCGCGTAGACGTTCTTCGTCTTTCCCGTGTACACCAGTTTGTTTTCCATTGCAGCATTCTCCTTTATATGTTGATGATTTTGTTGGTACGTTCAGCCGGAAAGAGAAAACGCAGCTGTGAGCCGCCGTGATCTCTTCCTCGTTCGGTTATGAGTCGGAGATCCCCGGACTCATTTGCCGCGGATTCTCAATTCTATTTCTTTGTCTTTATCGAGCACTTTGGCTGCTCCCGCACGGCGCAGTTCATCCAGTTTCACCGCCAGCGCGCTGTCCTCTACCGCCAGAATCTGTGCGGCCAAAAGAGCAGCGTTCGTGCCGCCGCCGACTGCTACCGTCGCCACAGGGATCCCCCCGGGCATCTGTACGGTGGACAGAAGTGCATCCAGTCCGCCCAGTCCGCCCGACGCGCAGGGTATGCCGATCACGGGGAGCGTCGTATTTGCGGCGATCGCACCTGCCAGATGCGCCGCCATCCCGGCTGCCGCGATCAGGACACCGAAACCGTTTTCTCGTGCGCCTGCCGCAAAGGCTCTCGCCTCCTCCGGCGTTCTGTGCGCGGAGTAAATGTGCGTCTCAAAGGGAATGTCAAGTGCGAGAAGCTGATCCGCCGTTTTCTGGACGACCGGAAGATCGCTGTCGCTTCCCATGATGATGCCTACTTTTTTCATCGTTATCTCCTCCGAAAAAATCATAAAGGCACACTTGACTTATTGAGTCGAAGTGTGCCCAGACGGTCGGCGTTTTTTGATGATTTCTGTTCCCCTGTGGTGTCCCACAATGATCCGTCAGTCGCAGAAATCCTTCTTCATTTGACAGTTTCATTTTAGCACAAACGCACCGCCGTGTCAAGGCACGGTTTCAAATGTTCACAGGAAATTCAAGATTCCCGGAAAGTTCGTCATTTTCGTTGTTTTCGGTGCAAAATCGCCCCGTCAGCCGTGCATCTCACCGAAAGCGATCCGCTCAGCCGCCGAACTGATACTTGCCGAAGTCCTCAAATTCGAGCAGCTCCGTCAGAATGTAATTCGAGATGAACATCCCGGCCGGGGTGAGCGCCCAGCGTCCGTTTTCCGCCGTCATAAAGCCGTGCTGAATGAACGTCCGGCATTTCTCGCCGTACAGCGATTCAAACGACAGCCCGAACCGGCGGCTGAAATCCCGTTCGCTGATCCCGTCCGTCAGACGGAACCGCAGGATGATGTATTCGCCCATCCGTTCCCGCTCGCCGACCGCTTCACATTCGTCGGTCAGCCGCACCTTCGACTCCTTCACGGTGACGCCTTCGATATAATCCCGCAGATTCGGCGTCCACGAGAAGCGGTTCCCGTTGAAATAGGAATGCGCGGACACGCCGAAGCCGAGGTATTCGTCGCAGTTCCATTATTTATAATTGTGTGCGCAGCGATAGCCGGGCTTCGAGAAGTTCGAGATCTCGTACTGATCGTACCCGCGGCTACGGAGGTATTCAATGGAGCCGACGTACATATCGGCTTCGGTATCCTCGTCCGGCAGAAGCGGCGCGATCTCGTCGTAATGCTGCCCGAACGGCGTATTCGGCTCGATCTTCAGGTCGTAGAGCGAGATATGCTCCGGGCTGATCGACGTCACCCAGCGCAGCGTATGGGCAAGCGATTCCGGCGTCTGATTCGGGATGCCGAACATGAGATCGACGTTGATATTATCGAATTTTGCGTCGCGCGCCATCCGGTACGAGCGGACGAATTCCTGCCGCGTATGGATGCGGGAAAGCGATTTCAGCTCGTTGTCATGGGCGCTCTGCAGGCCGAAACTGAGCCGGTTCACACCAAGCCGGTGCATCCGCACGAGCGTCGGATAGGTGACGGTCGCCGGATTCGCTTCGACGGTAAATTCGGCGTTCTTCGTCAGTCGGAAATTCTTTTTGATTGCGCGGATAAGGCGAACGAGTTCCGCAGGCGGCAGAACCGTGGGCGTACCGCCGCCGATGAAAACGGTATCCGGCTCATACGAACGCGCCGCCTCCCGGTAACTCTCCATATGCGCGATGAGGGCGCTCACGTACTCCGACATGACCGCGTCCGATCCCGGCACGGCGGAATTGAAGTCGCAGTACGCGCATTTGGAGCGGCAGAACGGGATATGAATATACAAACCGAGCCGCCGTCGGTCGTTTGAGAAAAACTGCATAGTCTGCCTTTCGTCTTCGGATTCGGGATCACTGATCGTCATCCAGTTTGAGCACGGCCATGAACGCTTCCGGCGACACCTGCACGGAACCGAGCTGCCGCATCTTCTTTTTGCCTTCCTTCTGCTTCTCGAGCAGTTTCTTCTTTCGGGAAATATCGCCGCCGTAGCACTTCGCCAGAACGTCCTTGCGCAGCGCCTTCACCGTTTCGCGGGCGATGATCTTCGAGCCGATCGCCGCCTGGATCGGGATCTCGAACAGCTGGCGCGGGATATTGTCCTTCAGTTTTTCGGCGATCTTGCGGGCGCGTCCGTAGGCTTTATCGGCGTGTACGATGAAGGTGAGCGCGTCGACCATTTCCCCGTTCAGAAGAAAGTCGAGTTTGACGAGGTTCGACGGATCGTAGCCCTTCAGTTCATAGTCGAGCGACGCATAGCCGCGGCTTCTCGATTTGAGCGCGTCGAAGAAATCGTAGATGATCTCGTTCAGCGGCAGCTCGTAATGCAGATCCACGCGCTCCGTGTCGATATACTTCATGTCGATGAACACGCCGCGGCGATCCTGACAGAGTTCCATGATCCCGCCCACGTATTCGGTCGGCGTGATGATGGAGGCGTTGACGATCGGCTCGGCCGCGATCTCGATCTCATCGGGCGACGGATAGTTCGTCGGATTGTCGATGCGGAGCAGTTCGCCCGATTTCGTCGTGATTTCGTAAATAACGCTCGGCGCGGTGGTGATCAGGTCGAGATTGAATTCGCGTTCCAGCCGCTCCTCGATGATTTCCATATGCAAAAGTCCGAGGAAGCCGCAGCGGAAGCCGAAGCCGAGCGCGATGGAGGTTTCCGGTTCAAAGGAAAACGCCGCGTCGTTGAGCTGCAGTTTTTCCAGTGCGTCGCGCGTTTCGTTATAGCGGGCGCCGTCCGCAGGATAAATACCGGCAAAGACCATCGACTGCACCTTTTTGAAGCCGGGCAGCGGTTCTTCCGCCGGTTCTTCCGCGTGCGTGACCGTATCGCCGACGCGGGTATCTGTCACGTTCTTGATGGAGGCGGTGAAATAGCCGACCTCACCGGCGGACAGTTCTCCCGTCGGGCGGAGTCCGAACGGATCCATGACACCGACCTCGACCGTCTCAAATTCCGCGCCGGTGTGCATCAGTTTAATCTTGTCGCCGACCCTGAGCGTGCCTTCCATGACGCGGATGTACACGACGACGCCGAGGTAGCTGTTATAAACAGAGTCGAAAATGAGGCAGGACAGCGGTGCGTCCGCGTCTCCCTCCGGCGCCGGAATATCCCGGATGATCGCATCCATGACGTCGGCGATATTCAGACCCGTTTTCGCCGAGATCACGGGCGCGTTCTCCGCCGGAATGCCGATCACGTCTTCGATTTCTTTTTTACACTGATCCGGCATGGCGGACGGCAGGTCGATCTTATTGATGACCGGCACGATCTCGAGATCCGCGTCCACGGCGAGATAGGCATTCGCCAGCGTCTGCGCCTCGATCCCCTGCGTGGCATCCACGACGAGCAGCGCGCCCTCGCAGGCGTTCAGCGAACGGGACACTTCGTAGTTGAAGTCCACGTGGCCGGGGGTGTCGATCATGTTGAGCGCGTACTGCCCTCCGTCCGGCGCGGTATAGTCGATCCGCACGGCGCGCGCTTTGATGGTGATCCCGCGCTCCCGTTCCAGATCCATATTATCGAGCAGCTGCTCTTCCATATCACGCGCGGCTACCGTATTCGAAAACTCAAGGATACGGTCGGCGAGCGTCGATTTGCCGTGGTCGATATGGGCGATGATCGAAAAGTTGCGGGTATGCTTCTGTTTATCGTTTCCGGGCATAATGACCTCTGTTTTTCACGTTTATACTATTTTTCCATTATATTTCTATTATAGCAGATGAACGGCGGAAAAATCAAGAGGATGCGGCGGCGGATTCCCCGTTTCCGACGAATTTTTTCGCAGTTCTGCGGCAGGACGCCCGTCCTTGACATTCCCGGCGCGTTCATGTATAATATTTTCATCATTACTCCATTCTATGGACAGAAACGAGGTGCACGCATGGCTCCGATCCGACACAGCCGGACGCTTCCGACAGGTCCCGTGATCTTTCTCACGCCGTCTTCCGCCGCACACTGCCTGCTCGAGGGCCGCGTGCTCGTCTGTCTCGTTCGCCACGGTCAGACCGACTGGAATCTCGTGAAACGGCTCCAGGGCCGGGAGGACGTGCCGCTCAACGAAACGGGCCGCGAACAGGCGCAGGCCATCGCCTCCCTGCTCAGCCGGATCCGCGAAAAAGGTCTCTCCTTCAGCGCCGTCTGCACTTCTCCGCTCTCCCGCGCCGCCGAAACCGCCGCCTATCTTGCCGCAGCGCTGAATCTGCCCGCACCGACCGTCATCGAGCGGCTGATCGAGCGCGATTACGGGGCGCTGTCCGGGCTGACGATCGAAGAACTCCGCCGCACATATCCGACCTCCGCGCCGCAGGCTGGACACGTCGAATCCGTTCCCGCGGCCGCCTCCCGCATGATCCGCGCCATCGACGATATGCTCGACGCATCCGGCCGGCGCACCGTGATCGGCGTTACGCACGGCGGCATCATCAACGCGGCTTTCTCCCGTCTGACTGCCGGCGAGATCGGCACCGGAAAGACGCTCAGTGTGAATTGCAGCATCAGCTGTATCGCCGCCGGGATCGGGGAGCCCGTTCCGCTCGCCTTCAATCTCCAGAATGAAGAGGCCGGGCGCTATCTCGAAGAGCTCGCCTCACGCGGGGCTGAGCTCTGACGCTCCGAAAGGAGACGACATGATCACAAAGAAATTTTCCGTGACCGGCATGACCTGCGCCGCCTGCCAGGCTTCCGTCGAACGGGCTGTCTCGGCGCTGCCGGACGTTTCCGATGCCGCCGTCAGTCTGATGACGCACTCGATGACGGTCACGTATGACGAAAATCATTTATCCGAGGACGCGATCTTCAAAGCCGTTTCAGACGCGGGATACGGCGCCTCCGAATGGGTACGCCGCGACGACGCCGCCGAAAAAGAAGACAGACACGTCCGCTCTCTCCTCCGCCGGTTTCTGTTATCGGCGGTTTTTGCCGTTCTCATGATGGCAGTCTCGATGGGGCCGATGCTCTCTCTGCCGCTGCCCGCATTCATGGATCCGCACGGCGGCGGGACTGCACCGCTCGTTTATGCCGCCGTTCAGCTTGTGCTCACGATCCCCGTGATCCTCATCAATTTTGCCTATTTTACCGACGGATTCCGCGCCGCTCTCCACCGTTCGCCGAACATGAATACGCTCGTCGGGCTCGGCGCCGCCGCGTCGTTTTTATACGGGCTCGCCGTCTTTATCCGTATGCTCGCAGGTTATGCGAACGGAAGCGATATCCGTCCGCTGACACACGAATTATATTTTGAATCGGTGACGATGATCCTGACGCTCATCACGCTCGGGCGATGGCTCGAAGCACGCGCCAGACGGCACACGACCGACGCGGTTCGCGCCCTGATGGCGCTGACGCCAAAAACGGCTGAGGTGATCCGCGGCGGACAGGCGGCTGTCATTCCGTCCGATGAACTCCGCCCCGGCGACGTGGTCATCGTGCGATCCGGCTCGTCCGTTCCCTGCGACGGCGTGATCCGTTCGGGCGGCGGTGCGGCTGACGAAAGCGTGATCACGGGCGAAAGCCTGCCGGTCACGAAGGAAGTCGGCGACTCGCTCATTGCCGGAACGCTGCTGACGACGGGTTACGTGACGATGGAAGCGGTCTCCGTAGGCGACGACACGACCGTCTCAAAGATCACCGCGCTCGTGGAGGACGCCGCTTCAAGCAAAGCGCCCGTGCAGAAGCTCGCCGACCGGATCAGCGGCATTTTCGTACCCACCGTCTGCCTGATCGCGCTCGTGACGTTCGTCCTGTGGGCGATCTTCGGCGGCTCGTTCAGCCGTGCGGTCGGTTTCGGCATTTCGGTACTCGTGATCAGTTGTCCCTGTGCGCTCGGCCTCGCCACGCCGACTGCCATCATGTGCGGTGTCGGACGCGGCGCTTCCCTCGGGATCCTCATCAAATCCGCGGACGCCATCGACGTGCTCGACAAAGCCACCGTCGCCGTATTCGACAAAACCGGCACGATCACGGAGGGAGCCATGCGCGTCTCGTCCGTCGTGCCATTCGGTTATACGGAAGAAGAGTTATACCGCCTTGCCGCCTCGCTCGAAGCGCCGAGTGAGCACCCGATCGGTGCGGCTATCGTTTCCCATGCGGCCGAAAAAGGCGTCGATGCTCCGGCCGTTTCCGATTTCACGCAGACGTTCGGCGGCGGTGTATCCGGCTCGATCGACGGCGTGCGCTGTCTCGGCGGCAGTCGGGATTATCTTGCCTCCGTCGGTATCAGCATTCCCGCGGATGCGTCCGATGCGGCGGAATCATTGGCGGCTGAAGGCCAAACGCCCGTGTTTTTCGCGCGGGACGGCCGTCTTGTCGGGATCATCGCGCTTGCTGATGCGATCCGTCCTTCCTCCCGCGAGGCAATCACCCGGTTCCGTTCGCTCGGTTTTGACGCCGTGATGCTCACGGGAGACTGCGAAACGACGGCGTGTGCCGTGGCGAAGGAGGCCGGGATCGACACTATTTTGTCCGGGGTGAAGCCGGACGAAAAATCGGCGGCGATCGAGCATCTGATGGACGGCACGACGGCGGGCGACGGCAAACGGCGGTACGTTCTCATGATCGGCGACGGCGTGAACGATGCCCCCGCGCTGGCGATGGCGGACTGTGGCATAGCTGTCTCGCACGGCACCGATATTGCGCTCGAATCGGCCGGCGTCGTGCTTGTTCGCAGCGATCTCTGCGACGCGGCGCGTGCGGTGGAGCTCAGTCACACCGTGATGCGCAACATCCGCGAAAATCTCGGCTGGGCGTTCGGGTACAATCTGCTGTGCATTCCGCTCGCGGCCGGCGTTCTCTTCCCCGCATTCGGGATCGCGCTCACGCCGATGATCGCTTCGCTTGCAATGTCGCTCTCGAGCGTCTGCGTCGTAACGAACGCGCTCCGTCTGCGCCGGTTTCAGCCTGAGTCGTAAAAATTATTTTTCAACATAAAGGAGACTCTGCCATGTTGTTCGGGAAAAAAGTCAGTTATAATCTGAAAATCGACGGGATGCACTGCGAAAAGTGCGTCGCGCGGGTCGAGAATGCCGTGAAAGCGCTCGGCGGCTCCGCAAAAGTGGATCTGAAACTCGGCCGTGCCGCCGTGACGCTGCCTGAAAAAGTGAATTTTGACGCCGTCCGGGAGGCCATCGAGGCGCTCGGATTCGACTGCCGGGAAATGTAACGGACCCGCGGCACGCCGGCCGAATCAATTATACACACAAAAAAACAGACCTTCCGAAGAAGGCCTGCTTTTTATTTGGTTTGTTGACTTATTTTGCAGCGAGAGCCGTGAAGGTTCTGTAAACCATCATGATGGTCTGTTCAACAGTCAGCGTGTTTTCCGGAGAGAACGTGGTATCGGAAGTACCCTTCAC
>JAZUKT010000143.1:0-6964 GCA_045643445.1 Eubacteriales bacterium | reverse complement strand
GCCGCCGTCACGTACAGATCGGAAAAGCGAACGGATTTCACGGCCTTCTCGAACAATCCGCCGAGCGCCGGAGGGATCACCTGACCGAACCGCTGTCCGTCCGGGTACTGCTGCCGGTAGATCTCCCAGACGTCGGTGATCTTCACCGGTCCGTCATAGATCGACGACGGCACCGAGCCGGAAAAGTCGACGAACGACAGCATGGCAAGCACGAGGTTGTCTATTTCATTAAAAGGCGAAACCTCAAACGTGAGGTCGCCGCGCCAGTCGAGATAATCGCAGAAATCTGCCATATGGCTCCTTTCCCGGATTTCTGATCCGTTTTCAACAGAGGGATATAATAGCACAAATATTGTTCTTCTTTTTCTCCTTTAGTGAGGAGAAAAAGAAGCAAAAAGAGGAACTTTTTTGACGTCCTGGGTATTTCGACCTCTGCGAAGGCCGATTGGGACAGTATCAAAGATGCTGCCCTAGGACGCTGTCCCTTGACCCTGCGAGCCTCCCCAAAGGCTCGACCGAAACTTCTGAAATGGGCTAAGCAAAACCTCAAGGTTGGGCAGCGTCAATCTCAAAAACAAAGCGGGAGAATCTCTCTCCCGCCCTTTGTTTGCTTAAACTCAGTCAGCTTTTTCTTCCGTTGCTTCGACAACTTCTTCAGCTGCTTCTTCGGTCGCTTCAGCAGCTTCTTCAGCGGCTGCTGCTTCTTCGAGGAGAGCGCGGATGGAAAGGCTGATCTTCTTGTTTTCGGTGTCGATGTTCGTGATCATCGCGGTGACCATCTGGCCGACTTCAAGGATTTCGTCCGGCTTTGCGATCTTGTGATCGGCGATCTGGCTGATGTGGATCAGGCCGTCGCAGCCCGGAACTACTTCAGCAAATGCACCGAACGGCATCAGGCTGACGATCTTGACTTCGGCTACGTCGCCGACGTTGTACTTGCCGACAAAGATGTTCCACGGATTCATGGCGTCCGTCTTGTAACCGAGGGAGATTCTGCCCTTTTCACGGTCGAAGGCCTTGACGTATACGTGGATCTTGTCGCCGATCTGGACGACTTCGCTGGGATGACGGATCCGCTTCCAGGACAGTTCGGAGGTATGTACCATACCGTCCACGCCGCCGAGGTCTACGAATGCGCCGAAATCGGTCAGGCTCTTGACTTCGCCGTCAAATTCCTTGCCTTCTTCGATTTCTGCCCAGAATGCTTCTTCCTTCGCCTTGCGTTCTTCGCGGAGAATAGCGCGGATGGAAGCGTATGCTCTCTTGCGTTCCGGCTTGATTTCGATGATCTTGACCTTCTGCGTCGTGCCGACGAGCGTGGTCAGATCGCCTTCCTTCGGAACACCGGTAAGGGATGCGGGGATGAAGACGCGAACGGAGTCGATCGAGATGATCACGCCGCCCTTGACCGCTTCAACGATCTTGCCTTCGAGGGTTTCGTTCGTTTCGGATGCCGCGACGATCTTTTCCCAGTTGGCTTCAGAGTCCACTCTGGTCTTATCGAGCGTGGCAAGACCGTCAATGTCGCTGACCTTTACAACCTTCGCACGAATGGTATCGCCGACCTTAAACAGCTCGTCCAGTTTCGCCTGCGGGTCGCTGGTAGCCTTGTCGTGTACGATCACGCCCGTGGTCTTCGTGCCGAGATCAAGATGAATCTCGTTCGCGGAAATCGACGTGATAACGCCTTCAACGATATCTCCTGTATTTAAAGTTTTGAAGGATGATTCGAGGAGCTCAGCAAAGTTTTCCTGCTCATTCATGGTAAAATACCTCCGTATGACTTATAAGCAACCGTTTCCTCCGAAGAGGATACGAAGTCGCATACTATATTGTATCAAAAAATATCCGATTTGTACAGTCTTTTTTCTAATTTTTTTACTTTTTTTTCGCGCCGGACGATTTTTTCATCGAATCGGGCGTTCGATCAGGCGTTTTCGGATTCGTGAAACGGCTCCGTCTCCGTTTTTTCGGGCAGCAGATTCTCTCCGGCCGAGCAGATACGCGCGAAAATGTGATCGGCGGCGGCCTTGTAGTCGGGCTTGCCGGTCTCCGGGAATCCGAGTTCCTCCACCGGGATCGGCTTGCCGAACGTGACGATGTTGCGGCGGAAAATACCCGTCTTCATCCGACCGTTCGAGATGAGGCACGGAACGACCGTCGCCTTCGTGTGATACGCGAGGAATCCGACGCCGGGCTTCACTTCCGTCATGCGTGGATCCTGTCCGCCGTAGCGGTGCCCCTGCGGGAAGATGCCGAGCAGCTCGCCCTCTCCGATCAGGCTGACCGACCGGCGGATGCTGTCGAGATCCGTGCCGCCGCGGTTGACGGGAAACGCCCCGAGCGCCGTGATGAGCGGTTTGAGCGGCGTTTTGAACAGTTCTTTTTTCGCCATGTAGCGGATCTGACGGTTACAGGCCGCCGAGATCACGATAACGTCGGAAAACGCCGTATGATTGGCGGCAAGGATCGCGCCCTCTTCGGGGATATTTTCGGCGCCGCGCACCTCGATCCGATAGATCCATTTGCAGAACGGCCGCACGATGGTGCTGATGATGCGATAGAATTTCGTCATGCCCGCTCCGCCGCCTTTTTCATGAGTTCAATGATATAATCGGCGGATTCTTCGATCCCGTAGCCGTCGTTGACGAACTGCACGGCGTCCTCGGCCGGCTTCATCGGCGCGGTCTCCCGTTCCGAATCGTTTTTGTCGCGGGTGAGGATGTTTTCGAGCACTTCTTCGTAGGTGACGTCGAGACCTTTTTCGATCTGTTCCTTGTAGCGGCGTCTCGCGCGTTCCTCCGGCGTTGCCGTCATGAAGACCTTCACCTCGGCGTCCGGCATGATGACCGTGCCGATGTCGCGCCCGTCCATGATCACGCCGCCGCGTTCGGCCGTCTTCCGCTGCAGATCGAGCAGGAACGTCCGCACCGCCGGGATCCGGGAAACGGCGGAGGCATAGGCGGAGGCGCGCTCCGTGCGGATGCGGTTGCCGACCGGTTCGCCGCAGAGTGTGGTGATCTGTTCGCCGTCGCGGCAGCTCATGTCGATCTCGACTTCGGGCAGCGCGGCGATGATCCCGTCCGCGTCATCCATCGGGATCCCGTGCTCCGCCATATAGAGGCCGACCGTGCGGTACAAGGCGCCCGTATCGACGTAAACGAGGCCGGTTTTCGCCGCAATCGCTTTGGCTATCGTGCTTTTTCCGGCGCCGCTCGGTCCGTCCAGCGCCACTCGCAGAGAGGTAAGTTCCATGGTTCTATCTCGTTTCTTTTTCATTATTTTGATCGTCGTTATGAATTGCGGAAATTCTGCTCTTCTTTTTCTCCTTAGCGCAGGAGAAAAAGAAGCAAAAAGAGGAACTTCGAACGCCTGGGTGTTTCGGACTCTGCGGAGTTCGACAAGGGACGCCGTCCCTTGACCCTGCGAGCCTTTGAAAAGGCTCGACCGAAACTTTTGAGTGACAACGTGCAGCTTAGGTCTAACGCTTTGCTGTACACCTTGTCAACCCATACCATCCATTAAAGTTTTCGCCAGGCCTTTTTCAAAAGGCCGCGTACTCCTCCTCCCCCGCGCTTTCGCCGGCGACTTTGCCGGTAGCGAAGGCGATTTGGAGGTTGTAGCCGCCCGTATAAGCGTCCACGTCGATGAGTTCTCCGGCGCAGTAAAGTCCCGGATGATTTTTGAGTTCCATCGTCTTCGGGTTGATTTCCTTCACGTCCACGCCGCCCGAGGTAATGATCGCCTCGTCGATCGGCCGGAAATTCTTCGGCGTAACGGGGAATGCCATCAATGCCGCCGCCAATCTGCCCCGCTCTTCCTTCGTGACCTCGCCCGTTTTTTTACGCGGGTCGATGCCCGAGAGCGCCGCCACGACGGGAATCAGCTTCATCGGCAGCAGATCGCCGAGCGAATTGATGAAATCCCGTGCGCTGTACTTTGTGAAGTCCGCGATCAGCCGCCGATCCAGTTCCTCCGCCGACAGCGCCGGTTTCAGATTGATCTCCATCCGATAGTCTGCCACAGGCCGCGCCTGCATATTCGACGACGCCGACAGAACGAGCGGCCCCGATATGCCGAAATGCGTGAACAGCATCTCGCCCTGCTCCGTGAACGCCGTTTTTTCGCCGTCGTACACCGTCAGCCGTACGTTTTTCAGCGTCAGCCCGGAGAGCGGTGCAAAATTCTCTTCCGTTTCAATCGGTACAAGCGACGGTTTGATCGCCGTGATCTTTACGCCGCGCGCCGCCAGCATCCGATGCCCGTCGCCGTCTGACCCGGTCGTCGGATAGGAATAGCCGCCCGTCGCCAGAATCACCGCGTCCGCATCCGTCACGCCGTGCGCGTCCTTCACCGTCCAGCTGCCGTCTTCCCGTTCCGCAAGCCCGGTGACGTGCACGCCGTAGCGAAATTTCACCCCTGCCCGGTTCGCTTCCCGCACGAGCGCCGCCTGAACATCGGCCGCCCGGTCGGATACGGGAAACACGCGCCGCCCGCGTTCGGTTTTCAGTGGTACGCCGGCCGACTCAAAAAACGCCATCGTATCGGCAGGAGAGAATCGGTTCAGCGCCCCGTACAGAAATTTCGCGTTGTGCGGGATCGCCTCCATCACCTCGGCCGCCGTGCAGTTGTTCGTGACGTTGCATCGGCCTTTGCCCGTGATGCGGAGTTTTTTCCCGGCAAACGGGTTGCGTTCGAGCACCGTTACGTCAGCACCCGTTCCCGCCGCCGCGATACCGGCCATCAGTCCGGCAGGACCCGCGCCGATTATCACAATCTTCTTCATATCCGCTCCCGCTTATTTCGTATAAACGTCGTAATCCTTCCAGACCTGTTCCAGCCGCCCGAGCGTATCGGTGACTTCCGCCTGCTTCACCTTGCCGATGTAGGCGATCATCGCGTTGATGATGCTCATCGGCGCGACCAGCGAATCGACGAAGGACGCCATTTCACTCTTGGCGATCAGCGAAACCTTTGCGTGCGGCACGATCGGCGAGGAAAGGCTGTCCGTGATCGCAATAACGCCCATGCCCATGCGGGAGGCGTACTCCGTCGCGTGGACGATGCCCGTCGTGTAGCGCGGGAAGCTGATGGCGATAAACACGTCGTCCTCGTGCACCTTCATGAGATGCTCGAAGATTTCGCTTCCTCCGGCCGGGCGGATCAGTCGGACGTTATCGAACAGCAGATCGAAATAATAATTCATGAATTCGGCGAGCACCGCAGACGAACGCATCCCGAGGATGTAGATATTCCGCGCACCGAGGATCATGTTGATCGCCTCGGAGAACGCCTTTTGGTCGATGGACTCGCGCGCCTGCAGGATCTTCTCGGCGTCCGCCGTCAGGATGCGGTCGAGCACCTCGCCTTCGTCCATGCGGTAGTTCGCGGCGTTCACCCGCTGCACCGACGTCAGCCGGACGCGCACCGTTTCGCGGATCTGTGCCTGAAGCGCCGGATAGCCGTCGTATCCCATCTCATTCGCAAATCGGACGACGGTCGATTCGGATACGCCGACCTCCGCGCCGAGCGAAGACGCCGTCATATACGCCGCCTGATCGTAGTGATCGGCAATAAATTGTGCGATGCGCTTCTGCCCTTTCGAAAAATCCGGGAGTTTCGCGCTGATCTGAGAAAGCAGGTCTGTCGTTGCCACGGGAACACCTCATTCTGCATTTTTGATAAGACAGTATAGCACAGTTTTCCTGCAAAATCAAGAGAAAATGCAGGATTTCCGTCATTCTGCGGCCTTTGCGGCGGGGAAGCCCCCGCTGGCAGGCTCGGCGTTCTTTCAGCCGAAAGCGTAACCGATCCCACGACCATGCAGTACACAGCCAGTTTAAGTCTGACGCTCTGCTGTACACCTTGTCACCCCATACCATCCATAAAAGTTCTTGCCAGGCTTCTTTCAAGAAGCCGCGTTCCTCCTTTTCCAAAAGGCCGCGTTCTCTCTCGTTCCCCATAAAAAGACGGCATCCCGAAGGACACCGTCTGAGTTTGGCTGAAAGGTTAGACGTCTTTCTTTTCCGGGACGATGAGGCCGTAGTTGCCGTCGTTCCGTTTATAGACCACGCAGGTATCGTTCGTATCCGCGTCCGCGAAGACGTAGAAGCTATGTCCGAGCAAGTTCATCTGCAAGACTGCTTCCTCGGCGGTCATCGGCTTGAGCGGGAAGGTCTTCGTGCGGATCTGGAACGCATCCTCTTCCGGGATCGCCTCGCCTGCGCCGATCGCCGCTTCCGCCGCCGCGAACGACGTCTTCATGCGCTTTTCGAGCCGCGTCTTGTTCTTGCGGATCTGCCCCTCGATCACGTCGATGCAGCGCGTCAGGGACGTTCTGAAATCTGCGGTGCTCTCCTCCGCGCGGAAGAGCGTTCCGACAACTGAGATGGTAATCTCCATACATTCAAGATCCCGGACACGGCGGAAGGTTACGCTGGCGTCCGCGCCGCCCGGAAAATACCGGTCGAACTTCGCCAGTTTCTTCTCGACGAGCTCCTTCATGTCATCGCGTACAGTGACCTGACGTCCGATAAAGTTGATGTTCATGATCGTACCACCTTTTCTGTGAATTTGTCTGCGGCCGGGCTCCCGTTTCGCCGCCATCGCCCCGACTGTTCTGATTTTTACCGTTACCGGGACTCCGCTCGGCGCCCGTTCCCCCTTTCGCACTTTCAGTATAGCAGATTTCCCGCCGGATTTCAAGATGCTTTTGTGAACATTTGCCGTAAATTGCGCGATTTTTCTGTGTTTTTTGTGTGTTTTTTCCTATTTTCGATTTTTCGCCGTCGAATCCTGTCATTTCTGTACAGAGAATGCAGGCGGCAAATGGATACATTTTGTATATTCTGAAATTGACAAACGCGCCCGGCCCATGATATAATGAAAATGTACTCATCAAGGCGGTATAAACGCCATCCGGATGGGCAGACTAACCACGGCATATGATTTCGGAGGATCACAA
>JAZUKT010000142.1:0-1893 GCA_045643445.1 Eubacteriales bacterium | reverse complement strand
CGCCGTGAGAAATCAGCGCCTTTTTCTGCCAGTATCTTTGGGCAGAATGCATAATCCCCCGCGGCGGTTTTATAATTATACATCCGCTCTATTTCGCCCGCCGTCCGCATAGAATGGAGCAGATCGTCGGCGTCGGGAGGCTGAAATGAACGAAACTTTACCATATCGGAACGGACGGCGGGAAAACGGCATCCGACAGACGGACGGCGTCAGGATCCCCTCGCTCTCCTGCGGACTTACCGCGGAAGAGGCAGACCGTTCGCGCCGTCTGTACGGGTCGAATGCCGTTACGCCGCACAGGCAGGCCGGATTCTTCCGACGGTTCCTCGGCAATCTGTACGATCCGATCATCAAGATCCTGGTCGCGGCGCTCGTCGTGAATATCGCCTTTTCGTTCAATCAGTCCGGCTGGATCGAATCGGCCGGGATCGCCGTGACCGTGCTCATCTCCGCCTTCGTGACGACCGTTTCGGAACATTCGTCCGGCGCGTCGTTTGCCCGGCTCTATGCTTCTCTCGGTGACAGCACCTGCCACGTTCTCCGGGACGGCGCTGACGCCGACTGCCCCGTTTCCGCTCTCGTGCGGTACGATCTCGTCTGTCTGCATCCGGGCGACACGGTTCCGGCTGACGGGATCATCCTGCGCGGGCAGGTATCCTGCGACGAATCCGCCCTGACCGGGGAAAGCCGCGCCGTCACGAAATCGCCCGACCCGTCCGCCTCTTGGGAGAAAGACTCGGCTATGCTGAAAGCCGGTGCACCGAATGCGGTCTTCAAAGGCAGTCACGTACTCTCGGGCGACGCGATAATGCTCGTTCTGGCGGTGGGCGACGCGACAATGTACGGCTCCATCGCCACCGAACTCTCGGCAGACGACGGCGCCAGTCCGCTGAAACAGCGTCTCGAAAAACTGGCGCGCGCCATTTCCAAAATCGGTTACTGCTCTGCCGCCATCGTGGCCGCCGTTCATCTGGCTGACGCTTTCTGGTTTGAGGCCGGATGCTCCCCTGCTCTGGCACTCGCCCGGCTCAGCGATCTGCGCTTCGTCTTTTCGGAAGTCATTCAGGCACTGACGCTCGCCATATCCGTGATCGTGGTGGCGGTGCCGGAAGGTTTGCCGCTGATGACCGCCGTCGTCATGTCGTCGAACATGAAGCGGATGCTCAAAGCGGGCGTTCTCGTGCGGCGGCTCGTCGGGATCGAAACGTCCGGCAGCATTGATCTCCTGTTCACCGACAAAACCGGGACGCTGACCACCGGGAAATTATCGGTCACGGGGATCCGCACGGATGACGGCAGTTTTTCATCGAAAAAAAGATGCCCTGCCGCCGTGCTCCGTCATCTGAAAACAAGCGGTATCGCCTGCTCCGGCGGACACAATCAGACGGAACGGCGCTCAACCGCTTTATCGGGCTCACATCCGTTTCCGGCGCGGCGGACGACGGCATTCCGTTTGATTCTTCGCGTAAATTTGCGGCCGGGGTGATCGGGGATCGGCTCTACATCCGCGGTGCGCCGGAAATGCTCCTTTCCGCCTGCCGGTCGTATCTCTCGCATGACGGCGCCGTTCTGCCGATGACGGATTCCGTGCGTCATGCACTCCTCGAAGCGCTTGGCGGTTATACGGCCGATTCCTGCCGGGTTATCCTGCACGCGGAGGGCGACGGTTCGCTGATCACACCGCTCAAAAATCGGATGCCGGACGCGGATACGCCGCTCGTTTTCTGCGCCTTTTCGGTGATCCGGGACGAAGTGCGGACGGAGGTGATCCCGTCCGTGAAAGCCTGCCGCGACGCCGGGATCCAGGTCGTGATGATCACCGGGGACAACGCGGAAACGGCCGCCGGAATTGCGGAGGAAGTCGGAGGCCAAGCGGTCTTAGGAAGACAAAGT
>JAZUKT010000141.1:0-4308 GCA_045643445.1 Eubacteriales bacterium | reverse complement strand
AGCGCCACCACGGCGGCCGCGGCAAAGATCCGCAGTGCGTCGAGCCATAGCTGCCGTCCACGCGTCGTTTGCTCCATGGCGTCCTCCCGTAAAATCGTTATTTGCCGGACTTATGCTTCGTAGGGATTTTTGAACAGCGTTACCGCCTTGAGCGGGAAGATCCGCGCGACCGCCTTGCCGACGACGCAGCGCTCGTCCACGCAGCCGATCTCGATCTGACGGCTGTCGGCGCTCTTGTTGCGGTTATCGCCGAGCACGAAAACTCTGCCTTCCGGCACCGTGATCGGGAACGGATAGTCCGAGGTGAGCGTCGCGCCCTCGAGATGCCGGTACGCGGATTCGTCCACGACTTCTCCGTCCCCCGTCCGCGTCCAGGTCGTAAAGTCGATGTCCACCGTCTGGCCGCCCGTTGCGATCACGCGCTTGACGATCGGATGGTCGTACGGGGTCGCCGTCTGGTCGTCCACCACGACGATATCGCCGCGCACGGGCTTATAGCCGAGTTCCGCCACGACGACGTATTCTCTATCGTGCAGCGTATCGACCATGGACGAGCCGTCCACGATATTCAGCCGGACGACAAAGGAGAAGATCAGCATGAGAATGACGGCCACCACGCCGAGCATTTCCACAAAATCGTACAGGAGTCCCGTCGTTTCATAGGCCGCCGACGGCTTCTTCGGCTGCTCCGGGATCACGGCGTTTTCATTCGCTTCGTTCATTTCGTTTCCGCCTTTCATTTATGTTCGTGTATGTTCGTGAAAATCGGTTATCTTCGCGTCACGCGCGGAACATTTCATCGAGCAGGTGACTGCCGTCCGGGAGATACCAGCCGGTTCCGGCCGCTTTCGCTTCGGTGAAGGAATCGACGCCCGCTTCGTCCTTTTCGGAATCGTAGAGGAGGAACGGCACGGGTTCGATGGAGTGCGTGCGGATCTCGATCGGCGTCGGATGATCCGGCAGCACGAGGATGCGGAACGGCTCGCCGGACTTTCTCAGCGCGTCGAGAACGGGCGCGAGGATCAGGGAGTCGATCTTCTCGACGGACGCGGTCTTCTCGTCCGCCTTGCCCTGATGGCCGCATTCATCCGGCGCTTCCACATGGATGTAAACAAAATCGTGCGTCTTGAGCGCTTCGATCGCGGCCTCTGCCTTGCCCGACCAGTTCGTCGAGAAGTTGCCGGTCGCGCCGATAACGGTCGGTACGTCGCAGCCTGCGCAGATGCCGATCCCTTTGATCAGATCGACGGCACAGACAACGGCGGCGGACACGCCCCACTTGTCGCGGAACGACGGGAGAGCAGGCTTTCTGCCCGGACTCCAGAGCCACGGGGAGTTCGCGGGATGCAGTCCCTTCGCCCGGCGCGCCTCGTTGATCGGATGATGATCGAGGACTTTTGCGCCCTCTTCCATGTAGCGTAAGAATTCGGCGCCGCCGTTCTCCGCCTTCGGGAGATGAGAGCCGATGACCTGACCGATGATGTCGTGCGGCCGATCGAACGCATAGTGATCGTCCGCGTCCTTCCAGATGAGGCAGTGGCGGTAGCTGATGCCGGTGTGAAGTTCCCGTCCGGGCATCGGCAGCGCCTCGTTGAGCGCCTTCACGAGTTCGGCCGCTTCTTCGGTCGTGATCTCGTCCGCGCTGTGGTCGAGCATCGTGCGGGAGGCATACGGTTCGTCCGCCGTGCCGGAGAGCGTGACGACGTTGCAGCGGATCGCCGTGTCGTCCGGCTCCATCGTGAGGCCGAGGCTCATCGCTTCAAGCGGCGAGCGTCCTTTCGAATACGTGCGCGGATCGTAGGACATGATGGCAAGATTGGCCGTATCGCTTTCGGGCACCATGCCATCCGGCACGTTCGACACCGTACCGACGCGGCTGTGCTTTGCGAGCTCGTCCATCGCGGGCTTGACGGCTGCCTCCATCGGCGTGCGGTTTCCGAGCGATCCGATCGGGCGGTCTGCCATGCCGTCCGGCACCAGTACAACGTATTTCATGATTCTATCTCATCCTTTCGGGTTCAACTGCAAAATTTACGCAGATTATACTACGTTAGCTTATATTATATCACATTTTCCGCCGACTTACAATGAGTAAACGGAAATCCTTTTGAAAAACTGACCACAATTGCGGCGGAAGAAGCATGATTTTTTGGAAGATTTTTTCGATGTTTTTTCCGAAAGCTCTTGCATTACGGAAAAACTTGTGCTAAAATAACAGCGTATCGTTATGCCCCGGTGTGCACCCTCTCAGACACATCGCGGCGCGCACGGCAAAAATGCCGTCAAATATTGATTAAAGGGAGACTACAAAAAAATGCCCAACATTAAGTCCGCGAAGAAGCGCGTAAAAGTCATCGCCGTCAAGACGCTGCAGAACAAGATGTTCAAGACGCAGCTCAAGACCACCGTCAAGAAGTTCCTCGCAGCCGTTGAATCCGGCAACAAGGAAGAAGCAACCGTCGCTTACACCGCCGCCGTCAAGAAGATCGACCAGGCTGTTGCGAAGAATCTGCTTCACAAGAACAACGCCGCTCACAAGAAGAGCGAATACGCCCTCATGCTCAACAAGATGGCGTAAAGCCGTCTCCTGTCCGAAGCTGTAAGGACAGACGCACGAAAGCAAAACGAATCCCCCGAACCATTTGCTCCGGCTCGGGGGATTTTTGTATGCATTTTTCGTTACTGCAGCTTCTTGATCCAGCGGAAGCGGTTGACCTTCACGATGGCCACGAAGCACTTGAGGATCTGGACGGATTTGAGGCAGATGAAGATAATGACCGGCGAAAGTTTCAGAACGAACGCCGCGAGGAAGGAGGCCGGGAGCACGATGCCCCACATGAAGACAATATCGTTGTAGAGGATGAATTTCGTATCGCCGCCGCCGCGGAGGATACCGGCCAGCGAGGGCATCTGATACGATGTGCCGACAACGGTAACGGACAGCACCGTCATGAAATCGACCGCCATCTGCTTGGTCGCCGGAGAAATATCGTAAAAGCCGATGACCAGATCCTTCAGAAGGAAGAGCGCCGCCCCGGTCACCGCGCCGATGCCGAGGAACAGAAGCTCGAGACGGATCGACCGGTGTTTCACTTCCGCTTTCAGAAGCGCCGGATCGCCGCCGGAATCGAGGCCGCCCTCGCCGATCGTTTTACCGATCATGATGGACGCCGCCGTCGCCGACGCGTAGGTGAAGACCGTGACGATCTGGAAGACCGTGGACGCAATGCTGTTCGCCGAAATGACCGCTTCCTCAAGACGGCCGAGAATGGCGGTCTGCAGTCCCATCGCAATGCCCCACGCGGTCGCGCTGAGCAGTACCGGCAGACTGTACCGCATGAATTTGCCCGTGATATCGCGGTCGAACACGAAGAAATCCTTCAGTTTGAGTTTCAGTTTCCGATCGAAGAACGCGATATACACGATCACGATCACAAGTTCCACGACGCGCGAGATCAGCGTAGCGATAGCCGCGCCGCGCACGCCCATCGCCGGGAAGCCGCAATGTCCGAAAATGAGGATATAGTTGAGCGTCAGATTCACGACGAACGCCGCGCAGGAGTTGACGAATCCGATGAACGCGCACTCCACGCTCCGCAGAACGCCGAGCAGCACCTGCGTCACCGTGAAAACAACGTACGTGAAGCAGACGATGTAAAGATACTTCGCCGCCTCCTCGATCACGGCCGGTTTATCCGTGAAGAGCGAAAGCACCTGCCGCGGGAACAGGAGAGCCGCCGCCGTCAGCAGGCCGGAAAGCGCCACGCCGACCGCCATGGCCGTGGACGAAGTTTTCTTGATGTCGCGGATGTTCCCTTCTCCCCAGAACCGGGAGCAGAGCACGCCCGCTCCGTCCGCAATGCCGCCGACGATCATCTGCAGAAGAAACTGAATCTGATTGACGATGAAGATGCCGGAGATCGCCGCCCCCGCGTTCTCGATCCGCCCGATCATGATGTTGTCGAGCAGATTGACACCATACACGATGACGTTCTGCCCGGCGATCACGAGCAGCAGCACCGCAAACCGTTTCCAGAAATCGCGCCGGCTCTCACGCGAGGAAAGTCCGTAGCCGATCGTACCAGTCATAATGATAATTGTCCTTATTTATTCCGTAAAATCGGCTCCCCGCTTTGAATCAGGGAGCCGTGTTTGTTAAAAGGGCAGTCTCGAGAGATTGACGCCGCCCGGCATGATCCCGAGATGATCGAGGCTCTTGCCGGTTCCCATGGCGACGCAGGAGATGGCTTTGTTCGCCACGCGCGTCTTGACGCCGGTCGCATAGGCGATCAGTTTATCGAGTCCGTA
>JAZUKT010000140.1:0-5017 GCA_045643445.1 Eubacteriales bacterium | reverse complement strand
CGACGACACGGGCGGCAGTCTGCGCGGCGCGGCGGATGACCTGCGGGGATTGGCGGTCGCTTTCGGCCGTCACGGTGCAGGTGTTCACGACGGTGAGATCGGCCGGTTCGCCGAAGGGAACGACGGTGACGCCGCGGCGTTTGAGTTCAGCCGAGACGGCGTCGGATTCATATTGATTCACGCGGCAGCCGAGCGTGTAGAAGGAGACGGTGGAGGAACGATCTGACATGGCGGATTTCCAATCTGTAAATAAATACGTTACCGATATTTTACCATGCCGAAGGGCGGATGTAAAGAACGGAGCGGAAAAAAGTCAGCCGGACGCGAAAAAATCTCCGATCCCCCTTGAAAAAGCGCGGGGAACATAGTATAATAGATGAAATAGTAAAAATTCATCATTTTGAAAGGATACGGTTATGATTAATTGGAATATGTTCCACGTCGTGGATCATCCGCTTCTCACGCACAAACTGACGATCATGCGCAATAAGGAAACCGGCGCGAAGGACTTCAGAGAGCTTCTCACGGAGATCGCCGCTTTCATCAGCTATGAAATGACGAGAGATTTCCCGCTTGAAGACGTGGAGATCGAAACGCCCATGCAGAAAATGCAGACGAAGTGGATCGGCCAGAAGAAGGTCACGATCGTTCCGATTCTGCGTGCGGGCCTCGGCATGGCGGAAGGTATTCTGCAGCTGATCCCGACGGCGAAGGTCGGACATATCGGTATGTACCGCGATCCCGAAACGCATCAGCCGATCGAGTATTACTGCAAGATGCCGCCCGAACTCGGCGAAAGCTACGTGATCGTCTGCGATCCGATGCTTGCGACCGGCGGTTCCGCAACGGACGCGATCACGAACCTGAAGGAACGCGGCGCGAAGCAGATCAAGCTGCTCTGCCTGGTAGCGAGCCCGGAAGGCGTCGAATATATTCAGAAGGCTCATCCGGACGTGCCGATCTACACGGCGGCGCTGGACGAAAGACTGAACGAGAACGCCTATATTCTTCCCGGCCTGGGCGACGCGGGCGACAGACTGTTCGGCACGAAATAACGAAACGACAACAGAGGCAGGGCAACCCGCCTTTGTTTTTTCGGAGGCAATATGCGTACGTTTGCGATCAATCAGAACGACGCGGGACAGCGGCTCGACAAATTCGTTACGAAGGTGACGGAGGGAATGCCGAAATCGTTGCTCTATAAATATATCCGGACGAAGCGGATCAAGCATAACGGCGGACGGGCGCATGAAGGCGACGTACTGACGGCGGGCGATACCGTGGAAATGTATATCCCGGACGAATTCTTCGGCGAAAAGAGCGCCGCGCCGGATTACAGCCGCGTGAAGGTGAAGCCGGATATCGTCTACGAGGACGAGAATATCCTGCTGTGCGATAAGAAGCCGGGGATCCTCGTGCATCTCGGGGATGAAGGCGACCGCAACCGGGCGGAGGCGGCGGAGCGCGAGACGCTGATCTTTGCGCTGACGGCCTACCTCGTCGGACGGGGCGAATACGATCCCGAAGCGGAGAACTCCTTCGCACCGGCGCTCTGCAACCGGATCGACCGCAATACGGGCGGCATCGTCATACTGGCGAAGAACGCCGAAACGCTGCGCGCCGTCAACGAGGCGATCCGGGAGAACCGGGTGCATAAGCGTTATCTGTGCGTCGTGCACGGACGGCTGACGGGGGAGAGCACGCTGACCGGCTGGCATACGAAGGATTATAAGACGAACACCGTGCGGGTGACGGACAAAAAAACGCCGGGCGCCCGGGAGATCATCACGAAATACCGCGCGCTCGCCTATCGGAAGCAGGACGACTTGACGCTGTGCGAGGTGACGCTCGTCACGGGACGGACGCATCAGATCCGCGCGCATATGGCGCATATCGGGCATCCGCTGCTCGGAGAGGGCAAATACGCGGAAAACGCGGCTGACCGACGGATGGGATTCTCGTCGCAGGCGCTCTATTCGGCGGCGGTTTCCTTTGAATTTCCGGAGGAAAAACTTTCCTATCTGAACGGCCGGGTCTTTACGGTAGCGGAGGCGCATATTGATTTTATGAAGCTGTTCCCGGAGGTTCGGCTTGCGTCTCTGTTCGACTGAGGGGCATTTTGAGCAATTTACACAAGCAGAACAGAATATTTCGAGGGCTTCTCGCAAAAAATCGCGAAAAAAAGCGGGGTTTTTGTGAAGAAGCCCTTGTTTTGTGACAAAAAATCGTGTATAATGTACAAGAATAGGGTGATTGTGCAGCAATCATCGGGAAATACGGAAGAGGTGATCCATTTGGCATATACCTTCAGGGGCGGCATCCACGTCAAAGAATATAAAAATACCAGACAATGCCCCGTCGAGATCATGACGCCTCCCAAAACGGTGTGCATCCCGCTGTCGCAGCATATCGGAGCCCCGGCGGTTCCGTGCGTGGCAAAGGGCGATACCGTAGCGATCGGTCAGAAGATCGGCGAGGTGCCGGAAAAGGCGCTCGGCTGCCCGGTGCACGCAAGCGTATCCGGTCAGGTGGTCGATATCATCAAAAAGGTCATCCCGTCCGGGGCGACGGTTGAACATATCGTGATCGAAAACGACGGTCTCGGTACGCTGTGCCCGGATTGTCAGCCGGTCACGGAAAAACTGACGGATATCCCGAATGAGGAGATCATCCGCCTCGTCCGTGATGCGGGTATTTCCGGCATGGGCGGTGCGGCTTTCCCGACGTACGCGAAGATCCAGTCGGCGCTCGGCAAGGTCGATCAGCTCATCATCAACTGCGCGGAGTGCGAACCGTTCATCACGGCGAACCACCGCCTGATGCTCGAGCAGACCGATTATATCATCGGCGGCGTCAAGATCCTTCTGAAGGTGCTCGGCGTGCAGAAAGCCTCCATCGCGGTCGAAAATAATAAAATGGACGCGGTGCGGGCGCTGGAAGAGAGAATCGGCGGCGACGAACTCATCTCCGTCAAGGTCATGAAGACGAAGTATCCGCAGGGCGACGAACGCCAGCTCATCTACGCGCTCACCGGGCGTGAGATCCCGACCGGCAAGCTCCCGGCGGACGTCGGCTGCGTCATTTTCAATGCAGAAACAACGGCATCCGTTTATAAAGCATTTGCCTTCGGTACGCCGGTCGTCAGCCGTATCGTGACGGTAGACGGCGACTGCATCAGAAATCCGAAAAATCTGCTTGTTCCGATCGGTACGAGCGTATCCGATATCATTGAATTCTGCGGCGGCCTCGTCCGTCAGCCGGAGCGGATGATCAACGGCGGCCCGATGATGGGTATCGCGCAGTGGGACGCCGAGATGCCGGTGACGAAATCGACGAGTGCGATTCTCCTCTTCTCCGATCAGTTCGGGCGGAAGCAGGTGAAGACGCCGACGTGCATCCACTGCGGCAAATGCGTCCGCAACTGCCCGATGCATCTCATGCCGATGTACATCGCACAGTACTCGATGATCGGCGATCTGGCTTCTGCCGAGACGTACGGCGCGATGAGCTGCGTGGAATGCGGCTCATGCACGTATAACTGTCCGGGCGGCGTCGAGATCGTGCAGCATATCCGCGTGGCGAAAGCGGCGATCCGCACGGAAAAAGCCCGCCTGGCCGCGCTCAATAAGAAAGATTAACGGGAGGACGCGAGATGGATCAACTGAATAAACTCGAAACGGAATCCCCGGTAGCCGTTCCGTCCGAACCCGAAAAAACCGACGCGAAGATCACGATGCCCGATTTTCTGACGGTAGCGCCTTCTCCGCATATCAAGAGTCCCGAAAAAACGAGCACCGTCATGCTTGACGTTGTGATCGCTCTGCTGCCTGCCTTTGCGTGGGGCGTGTACGTTTTCGGTTTCCGCGCCTTGCTTCTTGCGGTTATCTCCATCGCTGCCTGCATCGGCTTTGAGGCCGGAACGGAATTCCTGCTCCACCGTCCGATCACGGTCAGCGATCTGTCGGCGGTCGTCACAGGCCTTCTGCTCGTCATGAACCTGCCGGTCACCGTGCCGCTCTGGATGCCGGTCGTCGGCGCGTTCTTCGCCATCGTGATCGTCAAGCAGCTGTTCGGCGGCATCGGCAAAAACTTCGTCAATCCCGCGCTTGCGGCGAGAGTCTTCCTCTTCTCGTGGGCGGCTGAAATGACGAACTTCTCCGCCGTCGGCAGCCGTGTCAATTCGCTCGCTTACACGCTTGGCTCGGCCGATATCGTCGCGGGCGCTACGCCGCTTGCCGCGATGAAGACGGGCGCGCTCCCGAACGCAGCGATCCGCGATATGTTCTTCGGCAACATCGGCGGCTGCATCGGCGAAGTTTCCGCTATCGCTCTGCTCATCGGCGGCATCTATCTGATCGCCAAGGGCGTTATCCGCATCCGCATTCCCGCAGCTTACATCCTGACCGTAGCTGTCCTGACCCTGATCTTCTCCCGTTCCGGCTCCCACTTCGACATTCAGTGGATGCTGATGGAGATCTTCGGCGGCGGCCTGTTCCTGGGTGCCTTCTTCATGGCAACCGACTACGTGACCAGCCCCAATACCCCCGTTGGCGAGATCATCTTCGGCATCGGCGCAGGTCTGCTGGTGGTGTTCATTCGTTACTTCGGCGGTTATCCCGAAGGCGTCTGCTACTCCATCCTGGTCATGAACATCCTGGTTTGGCTGATCGACAAGGCTACCATGCCCAAGCGTTTCGGTGTTACCCCCGAGATGCGCAAGGCTGAGAAGGAAAAGGCAAAGGCAGCAAAGAAAGCAGCAAAGGAGGGATCTGAGGCATGAGCGCAGCTAAGAAAGAACCCGGAATGGCCAGCCTCGTGATCGTTCTGGCCGTGATCTGTCTGGTCATCGCTGCTCTGCTGGGTCTGGTCAACAGCGTGACTGAGGGCCCCATCGCAGCAAACACCGAAAAGACCGTTCAGGACTCCCTGAAGGTTGTTATGCCTATCGACTCCGGTGATTATGAAGACGTGACTGCTGATTACTCCGGCGACAATGCCGCAGTGAAGGCTATCTACA
>JAZUKT010000139.1:0-4299 GCA_045643445.1 Eubacteriales bacterium | reverse complement strand
AGCCGACGCAGCAGATCGGCCCGCAGCTCATCCCGCTTATCCGGCGGACAAAGATCAAGGGAAGTCATCATCTGTAAGGAAATCCGCGCCTCGCGTTCCGTCAGAAGGCCGTGCTCCAGCAGATTGCGGAGATACGCCCGCACTTCCGTCTCGCTTGCCGTCCGTCCGACCGCCTGAAAGAAGTGCATGAGATATTCGTCACGCCCCATCTGCACCCGGACGATACGGATGTATCCGCCGCCGCCGCGCTTGCTTTCGGTAACGTAACCGTGCTCCGTGTTGAAGCGCGACGTGATCACGTAATTAATCTGACTCGGGACACAGCCGAGCTGCGCCGCCAGATCGTTCCGGCGAACTTCCGCGCTGCCGCCGCCTTCTTCCAGCATCTGTTCGATCAGCCGGGCGATATGATCCGATAATAACATGGGTGTTTCCTTCCTTCTCGGTCGGATCGTCAGATCGTCTGACCATCTTTGACCTTCGTTGTGCCCTTATTATACCGCATAGGTCAGGAATGGTCAAAGTCAAAGAAGGTCAGTGTACGGTTACTGTACCCGATTAGAGCTGATTAGCATAGCAAATCCTTTGTTTTTCTCACGAATTCACGTTTTTTCACATTTTTTGATCAAAGCAAAAAAGTCCCGTCTGCGTGCGGGAACAGTATGAGAAATTTTTGAAAAAGGCTTGCAATATGGAGGCAAGTATGATATAATCATCGAGTAAGTTTCGGGCGGCATCGCACGGAAGTTACGAACAGAATACGGAGAGAGTTCGAAGCGGTCATAGCCGCGACGTGTCGCACGCTGACATCGAAATCAGTTTGTGCTTCTCCGCATCTTCCCAATTTCATACGGAGAGATATCGAAGCGGTCATAACCGCGACGTGTCGCACGCTGACATCGAAATCAGTTTGTGCTTCTCCGCACCTTCCCAATTTCATACGGAGAGATATCGAAGCGGTCATAACGGGGCTGACTCGAAATCAGTTTGTGGGAAACCACACGAGGGTTCGAATCCCTCTCTCTCCGGCTCAGAAAGCCAGTATTCAGGCGGGTTCGCGCTGATTACCGGCTTTCTTTTTTGTCGAACGGCATCGAGCGCGCTTGCTGATTTCACCTTTGCCAGCCGGGATTGACAGAACCGCCTCTGCGTGTTACAATGTGAAAAGCAACTCCATAGGAGACTATCAGACTCGTCCGCCCTTTCATATCCAGGAGGACAACGTCATGCCCGTCAGTGAAATTCTTATCTGCTACGATACCGAGGACTTTACCTCCTCCCGTTCCGCCGACGCGATCCGCGATACGGCCCGGCTGACCTGCTTCTCTCTGCACTTGAACTGCTCTGCAAAGGAAAGACAGTCTGCACCGTCGAACCGAAGCCGCAGCAGCCCGATCTCGGCCACGTCAGCCAGCTCCGCGATCTGAACCTCAAGGGCTTATGGCTCTTCTCTCCCGATTTTGAAGACCGCTGGGTATCCGACAGAATGCGTCTCCAGTGCTGGACGCTGCGCGAATAAATCTCAAAACACAACACAACCGGGTCATCCAGGAACGGACAGCCCGGTCGTTATTTTTGTGGTATAAGTCATCCGAATCCCGGCGAAAAAGCAGGTGCTGTCCCGCTCACTGACCGATCAGACTGAACAGATAATCGTTGATCTGCCGGACGAAATCGGTTTTCGCTTTCCGCAGCGCCATGGGGCAGCGCTCGCCGGGGATCTCGTAATTGAACAAATCCTGATAATCCACGCAATCCAGCGCCCGGATGACGGCTTCAAAATCGACGTGGCCGCGTCCGAACGGCATCATGTGCTGGTCGCTCCTGCCTTCGTTGTCGGCGAGATGCAGGGCGTGGAGATATTTTCCGGCCGTCTCAATGAAGTGTTCCTGGGTACCGGCGTCGTTCAAATTCAGATGCCCGGTATCAAGGCAGATGCCAAGCGCCGGGGAGCCGACAGCTTCGATGATCCTAAGCAGGTCTTCCGCACCGGCAAAGGGACCGCCGAGATTTTCAAGACACACCCGTACGCCGTACCGTTCCGCAGCGGGAGCCAGTTCTTTCAGTTTGGCAATATTGGCGAGCACTTTGGTTTCGTCGTCGGTTCCTTCGGGGAAACTGGCGCCGTCGCAGTGGAGCACCGCGTTTTTCACACCGATGGCGGAAAACAGACGGATCCACTCCGTCAGGATCGCCACGGAGTCCTCTTCCCTGCTGCAGAGCCGTGCCCGTAGATACAGATGCCCCTGCGGGAACGTCACGTCGTGCTGTTGGGCAAACACGCGGAACGCCTTGCCCGTTTCTTCGGGATCGCCCCGGCGGAGCAGCATATCGCCGTGCTCGTCGGACAGTTCGCATTCCGTGATGCCGCGTTTTTCCAGTTCCAGAACCATGTCCTCCGGTCCCAGATCGACGTCAAACGCCGACCAAACGCTGAAGCTTTTTCTAAGCATATCGAATCATCCTCCGGATATCATGTACTTGCCCCAATGCCGTCTCAAAGGCGATCACCGGTCCTTCTGCCGCTTCTGCATATCTTCGCAGGCTTTTGTAAACGCCGCGGCAAGATCGTCACTGAGTACCGCTTCAAAGTCAAGTCCCAGATCATGATCCTCCAATTCTGTA
Source organism: Eubacteriales bacterium (assembly GCA_045643445.1). Taxonomy (GTDB): domain Bacteria; phylum Bacillota; class Clostridia; order Oscillospirales; family CAG-272; genus UMGS1696. The sequence goes on along the minus strand of JAZUKT010000139.1, from coordinate 1,674 downwards.
ATGTCATAATCCGTGTTTCCGTATGAACCCCACAACGATGCACGTACTTCGATCTTGTTTCCTTTGCGCAGTTCTATCCACACCGTACTTACGCCATAATCCTGCTCGGTCAGCGGCAATGCCGGATCGTACAAGGGATTCGTGTGCGTAAACGTACCTTTGCGGATCCCCTCCCAGTCCTCATCCGCAAACAACGACCAGTAGTGGTTTTCGTAATGCAGTTCTCTCGGTGAACAGATCACTTTTGTGACGTTCGCACCGATCGCGTTTTCCATAAAGTGTCCGTCAAAGATGCTGCCCGTCACTTTGAATTCCGGCATGACCGTTCCCTGGTGATTATTTTCTCTCGATGCGGTCAGGGACGGCAGTGACAGAGTAAAATCGCCGTTTGATTCGAGCGTGAACGTAACAGTTTTGCCGCTCTCCGAATACGGGCGGGTTGACGCTCCGTCATACGCTTCACCGCTCGGGGCGCTTCTTTCCGTCATGTTTACAGAGAATTTCGGAAAGACGACGGGATTCGGGACGTGCGCCGGCTTTTCCCGTTCCACGACCTTTGTTTTGAGTTTAACGCCTTCGCTTTCGGGCATCGCGCGGTAATGATACTCGATTTCGCCGTCGTTGATCTTCATGACGAGCGTATTGCCTTCCGCACATTCGATGCGCGAGACCGCCGATTCACCGTACAGCGTCCCGTTCTCCGTGAGAGAATCGCTGCCGTCTTCAGTCGTAAAGGCGTTATCGGCATTTGCAGTGACCAATGCGTCCTCGCCTGCCATCACGGCAAAGGAATCCCACGGGCAGCCCATTCCCAATTCTCCGTCAATGCCGAAGCCGACGGAAAATTCGCTTGCTTTATGCAGGATCTTTCCGGGGGCCATACCGCGCACGGTAAAGTCACACCCGTACTCGCATTCATGGGAAATGCCGAAATAGGTATCCTCTCCTGCCGAAATGTTCGTCTTAAAATAGACGGCTTCGTCGGAATAAGAGGGACAGAAGATCACCTGTTCGAGCGCCCAGACCATTTCTTCGCCCGTCTCAGTCACGTCGATCTCCGTAACACCGCCGTGCGTGCAGGTAAAGGGCACGGAACGAAGCGGTTTTTTGCCGTTCTTCAGATCATTTTCGGATTCATAGATGAGGATGCAGTCGGGCACTCCCGCTTCATGCCAGCCGATGACGGTACAGTCGTAGGAAACTCGCCAGCCGTCCTCGCCGTCCTCGGGAGCGGTGACCGGCGTCCAGTCGGCGATCGGCTTTCCCTTGATACCGAAGGCAAGCGTACAGCCGGGATATTTGCAGACGTACTCATCCTCGTTCATATCCGGGACCTGCTCGAAGATCTCAAACTCCATATATTCGTTGAGCGGTGCCGAAAACTTCGAGAGAGAGCTAAGCACGGCATCCTGCATCCGCTCCACGAGGAAGCGGTTGACAAGCGGCATGACTTCTTTTTTGAGCTGCTTCCAGATCGCCCATTTCATCTGTTTATTCAGTTCTGCCTTCTGTTCTTCGGAAACGTCGTAGAAATAGATATTATTCTTGGTAAAATAATTTTTCGTATCCGCTTCCGCCGCGGCGACCATCAGATCAAGATTGCCTTCCTGATAGATGTCCGTCCAGAAGCTCTCCACGGTGCTGTTGACCTTTGCGGAGATGATCTCCATCGCA
>JAZUKT010000138.1:0-2277 GCA_045643445.1 Eubacteriales bacterium | reverse complement strand
GTCGGCGAAACGGTCGAATCCGCGAAGAAGGCCGGCATCGACGCCGAAGAAGCTACGCTCAGCCTCCGTTACAGCGGCCGCTACGTTGCCGAAAACGAAGGCGGCGACGGAATCGTCAAGATTGTCTACGGGAAAGAACACCACGAAATTCTCGGCGTACACATGATCGGCGGCTATGCTTCCGAAATCATCTACGGTGCTGCCGCCATGGTTGCCCGCAAACAGCGCGTCGCCGACGTCGAAAAGCTCGTCTTCCCGCATCCCACCGTCTGCGAAGTCATCCGCGAAGCCCTGTTCACCATTCACTAAGATTCTATTATCAATTCATATAAGGAGATCACTACCATGCCGAAAAGCCAGTACATCAGCACGGAAAAAGCGTTCGAAAAAGGTTACATCCATTTCGAAGATATTCCGGTATGCCAGTATAACAAAACGCTCGCCGAAGAAAAGAAGCTATATTCCAAAGCCGACCTCATGAGAATCTACCACGATATGCGCACGATCCATGAGTTCGAGACGATGCTCAACGAAGTCAAGACGAAATCCTGCTACAACGGCGTTGAATACAACAACCCGGGTCCGGCTCACCTCTCCATCGGTCAGGAAGCCTCCGCCGTCGGTCAGGCTTACTGCCTCGACATCAACGACTTCTCCTTCGGTTCCCACAGAAGCCACGGCGAAATCCTCGCGCGCGGTCTCTCCTCCATCGAAAAGCTCGATGACAAGGAACTCTACGACATCATGAAGGACTTCCTCGGCGGCACGCTGCTCGGCGTCGTCGAAAAGAACATGAAGGGCGACGGCACCGTCAAGTCCCTTGCGAAGAACTTCTTCCTCTACGGTGCGCTCGCTGAAATCTTCGCCCGCACGACCGGCTTCAACAAGGGTCTCGGCGGCTCCATGCACGCCTTCTTCATCCCGTTCGGCCTCATGCCCAACAACGCCATCGTCGGCGGCTCCGGCCCGATCGCTCTCGGCGCTGCGCTCTACAAGCGGTGCAACCACAAGCCCGGCATCGTTATCGCCAACTCCGGTGACGGTGCGCTCGGCCGTGGTCCCGTTCTCGAAGCCTTCAACTTCGCTTCGATGGACCAGATCACGCAGCTCTGGGGCATGGACGGCAAGTATCCGAACGGCGGTATGCCGATCCTCTTCAACGTATTCGACAACTTCTACGGCATGGGCGGTCAGACCCGCGGCGAAACCATGGGTTACGATATGCCTGCCCGTCTCGGCGCCGGCTTCAATCCCGACATGATGCACGCAGAGCGCGTCAACGGTTACGATCCGCTCGCCGTCATCGACGCCGTTTCGAGAAAGAAGCAGCTCCTGCTCGACGGTAAGGGTCCCGCAATGCTCGACGTCGTGACCTACCGTGTATCCGGCCACTCCCCGTCCGACTCCTCCACGTACCGCACGCCCGAGGAAATCGAAGAGTGGAAGAACGCCGACCCGGTTCAGGCCTTCCGCAACAAGCTCGTGAAGGGCAAAATCGCCGACGAATCCGAATTCGAAGCGATGGACGAAATGATCATCAACCGTATGACCGAGACGATGAAACTCGCCATCAACGATGAAATCTCGCCCCGCATGGATCTTAATAAGAATCCCGACGCCATCTCCTCCATCATGTTCTCGAATCAGAAGGTTCACTCCATGGACACGACGAGAGAAGCCGAAATGCTCATGCCGAAGGAAGAATGCCCGAGAGTCAAGGAAATCGCCACGAAATCCCGCACGGCGTTCGACGAAAACGGCAAGGCTCTCCCGAAGATGAAGGTTTACAACATCCGCGACGGTCTCTTCGAGCCGATCATCGAAAAATTCTACGACGATCCGACGCTCATCGCATACGGCGAAGACAACCGTGACTGGGGCGGCGCGTTCGGCGTCTACAAGAAGATGACCGAAGCCGTTCCGTACCACCGCTTCTTCAACGCGCCGATCTCCGAATCCGCCATCGTCGGTTCCGCCGTCGGTTACGCCATGTGCGGCGGCCGCGTGATCGTGGAACTGATGTATGCCGACTTCATGGGCTGCGCAGGCGACGAAATCTTCAACCAGATGGCTAAGTGGCAGGCAATGTCCGCAGGCGTTCTCAAGATGCCTATCATCCTCCGCGTATCCGTTGGTTCCAAGTACGGCGCACAGCACAGCCAGGACTGGACCGCTCTGCCGGCTCACATCCCGGGTCTGAAGGTCGTCTTCCCCGCTACGCCTGCTGATGCAAAGGGTCTTATGACCTCCGCGCTCGAAGGCACCGATCCCGTCATC
>JAZUKT010000137.1:0-3618 GCA_045643445.1 Eubacteriales bacterium | reverse complement strand
TCCCTGAAAACCGCTGAAACGCTCTTCTGAGGCTCTGAAACGCCTTTATTTCGGGAGTTGGACATTGTCTATCCTATCCCATCCATAAAAGTTTTCGCCAGGCCTTTTTCAAAAGGCCGGGTACTCCTTTTTTCACTTGACACGGACGATTTCACATGGTATAATGGTTTATTACGAACTAATGTTTGAAAAGAGGCGGCGGCATGGCACACGGCGACGATTTCTGGGATCTCGGCACCCCCAAGGCAAAGGTATATGAAAAGCCCACGTTCGGCGAAGAGCGCCTGTCCGTCACCGAAATCTCCGACGACGGCGGCGCATCCGATCCGACAGCGGCGCGGGAAAAGATCCCGCCGAAGCCGGAGGGCAGCAATGCCGGTCAGTCCGCCCGCGTCAGGAACACCGTGGACGGCCCGCGCTACGTCACCTCGTCCTACCGGCGACATACGGTGCATCCCGCGCCGCGCCCCGATCCCGTCAAGCAGTCTGCCACGCTCGTCTCGTCCTATTCGCCGTCCGGCCTCCTTCTCTCGAAGGTCGAAGTCCGCACCTGGGAGACCGACGCCGAATTCTACGGCCGCTTCGCTACGGACGCGCTGCTCAGTCACCGCAGTCAGCCCTCCGTGCCGTACACGCAGCCGATGGAGGCGGTGCCCTACTTCTCCTACGTGCCGCAGTACGCGCACATGAATCTCCGCCAGACTGAATATTACCGCTGGATCCGGGAAAACATCCGTCACGGACAGTTCCCGGCCTGCGATCTGCCGTATCTGCAGCTGTACATCTTCGAGCTGATCAACCTCGCCGCCGAGACCGATCCCGCGGAAGGACTCGCTTCCCTGACCGCGCTCTGGCTCGGCTACCGCACGCTCTATCCGCGCCTCGACGGCTACCTCAGCGAATGGCTCGCCGATTACTGCCTCATCCACGCGCTGCCGATGCCGGAGGCTCTTACGCCGATCCTCGACGAGATCGTCCCGAAGGCGCAGTTCAAGGAATTCTACCTGAACGCCCCGCTTCCCGAAGACGTGCTCGGCCGCGTGCTCATCGAATCCTCGTCGGATTACGACTACAAAACGAGCCGCTACTATCCCGACCATCGCGCCGCCTACGACGAAAAAATCCCCGCGGCAGTGTCGGCGGCTCTCGCATCCGCCTATGCCGAAAAGCGCGGCATCTTCGCCCTCGATCGGGTGTACCGCATCACGCGCGACAGCTACTGCGGCGCCGTTGTCTCAAGCGGCGTCAAGCGGCGGCTCGATATCGAATTCTGCTCCTTCACGCGCCGGGCGGACACGAGAGCCGCTCTGACCGCGCTCGTCAAATATACCGAAAACAAGCTCCGCGCCGTCCTCGGCGTCAAGGCGAAAATCAACGCCGACGGCGTGACCCCTGCGGACGCCGCGTTCCTCGACGCTTATTTTGCCCCGCTGCTCCCCGAAAAACTGCGCCGCCCGGCGGAGGATCGCTATATGCCCGACGGCTACATGGCGGCCTACGAAGCCGACGCAACGGGATTCGATCTCACCGCCGCCGCCGACATCGAGGAGAGCTCGTGGACGAACACCGCGCGGCTGACCGGCGACGAATTCACGCTGCCCGCCGAATCCGACGGAAGCGAAGGGCTCACGGAGGAGATCGACGGCGCCGTCACCGACCGGGCGGACGAGATCACCGCGGACGAGATCACCGCGGAGGCGATTCCGGAAACCGCGCCGGAAGCCGAAGCCGTGCCGCAGCAGCTGCTTGCCGCCGTATCGGCCGCCCTCGACGGATCATTCCGATCCTTCGTGCGTGCGAACGGCCTCTTTGAAGGCGACGCGGCAAACGAAATCAATACCGTTTTTCTCGATTTTCTCGGCGACGTGATCCTCGAGGACGGCGGAAACGGATATGAACTGATTGAAGATTACAGGGAGGATGTGGACCTATGGCTCAGACAGCATCAGGCGCCGTAAACGCCGTTCCGAAACGGATCCTCGGCACGCTGCTTTCGTCTCTCTCGGGCGGCGTTGTGCCCCGGATCGGCGCGCCGTATATCGCCATCGGGCGGACGGATGAAATCGACGCGCTGGCCACTTCTCTCGACCGCGTGGCTGACGGAGAAGGCGCCGCCAAGTTCATCATCGGCCGCTACGGCTCCGGCAAGAGCTTCCTGATCCAGCTCTCGCGCGGGTACGCCATGGACGCCGGTTTCGTCACCGCGGACTGCGACCTCTCTCCCGAGCGCAAGCTGGCAGGAGCAGGCGGGCTCGCCACGTTCCGCGAACTGATGAAGAACGTCGCCACCAAAACGGCACAGAACGGCGGCGCGCTTCCGATGATCCTCGGACAATGGCTCGCGCGGCTGACGAACGAGCTCACGGACGAGCATTTCACCCCCGATACGGACGAATTCCGCGACGAGATCGGCCGCCGGATCACAGCCGCCCTGCGCGGACTCGAAGGCGACGTCGGCGGATTTGATTTCGCGGCGGTTCTGCGCACCTACTACGCGGCGACGCTCGCAGACGACGGCGAAAAGCAGTCCGCCTGCCTCAAATGGATGCGCGGCGAGTACAACACCCGCACCGAAGCCCGCGCCGCCGTCGGCATCCGCTCCCTCTCGATCATCACCGACGAGAGCTGGTACGATTTCCTCAAGTTATTCACCGCCTTCGTGCGCCTCGTCGGATACGCCGGTCTCTGCGTCTACATCGACGAGTGCGTGAATCTCTACAAGATCCCGAACCGCATCTCCCGCGAGAACAATTACGAAAAGATCCTCGCCATGTTCAACGACACGATGCAGGGACGCGCGCCCGGACTCATGATCGTCTTCGGCGGAACCCCGCAGTTCCTCGAGGACACCCGACGCGGTCTGTACAGCTACGAGGCGCTGCGCAGCCGTCTGGCGGACGGTCGTTTCGGCGGCGAACTGCGCAGTCTGATGCAGCCCGTCCTGCGGCTGAAGCGGCTCTCCGACGCGGAACTGCTCGCCCTCATTCTGCGGCTGTCGAATCTGCACGGCACGTACTACCACTGGGACGTGCGCGCGCGGATCACGGAGGAGGAAATGCGTGCGTTCCTTGAATCCTCCCTTGCCCGGGAAGGCGCTGAGAGCATGATCACCCCGCGCGAGATCATCCGCGATTTCGTGACGCTGCTCGATCTTCTGTACGCGAATCCCGACAAGGCGGCCGCGGAGATCATCGGCGCGGTGCAGAAAAACCGCACGGCTGCTCCTGCTGATGCAGACGGCGACGCTCCTGCCGCACCGCAGACGCCTGCCGCGAACGCCGCCTCGATTACCCTCGACGACCTCGAATTTTAACGAAATATCCCGAACGAATTATGTCCGACGTGTGACTGAAAAATGTCGCCGTCGGGCATTTTTTTGTTTTTCGGCCGTTTTCGTCGCGTACTGCATAACGGATGTTCCCTTGTCCCGCCTCGGATTCCGCATGATCCCGGGCGGATTTTTTCTGTCCCGGAATTGTGAACGGACGGTGGGATTTTTGCGAAACAAACACGGGACGACAAACATATGTTCGTATGATACCATGGAATCAGACCAAACGAAAGGAGGAATCCGGTGGAACCCTACGAGACAGAAACAGACGGAACGGAACAAATGTC
>JAZUKT010000136.1:0-3776 GCA_045643445.1 Eubacteriales bacterium | reverse complement strand
TACGATCCGACCTACTGCTGAAAATTGCCTATCCCGGCACGCATTACGCGGGTTATCAGGCACAGGCGGATTATCCGTCCGTGCAGGTTACGCTGACCGAAGCCGTGTCGCGTGCCTTCGGATTCCCGTGTACGGTGACGGGATGCAGCCGGAGGGACGGGGGCGTTCATGCGCTCGGGTTCTGCGCCGCAGTCTCGCCGAAAGACCCGGATACGGCAGCTTCAGACTGGCTGAAGATCCCGTGCGGCCGGGTACACCGTCTGCTCGCGCATGAGCTGCCGGACGATATCGCCGTCGTGGGCGAGGCCGTCATCGAGGACGACGACTTCCATCCGCGCTACTCTGTCCGGGAGAAAACGTACGAATACCGGATGTACGATACGCCTGCGGAGGATCCGTTCCGCTGCGGACGGGCGTGGCATCTGAAACGGCCGATCACGGACGCGGGACTGGCCCGGATGAACGAAGCGGCCGCGCATCTCGTGGGTCGGCACGATTTTTCGTCCTTTATGGCTGCCGGCTCGAAGATCGAGGACGCCGCGCGGACGATCCGCTCGATCGGTATTGTCCGGGACGGAAACGGACTCACGCTCACGGTAACGGCGGACGGCTTCCTCTATCATATGGTGCGCATCATCACGGGTACGCTTGTCGACGTGGCCGCCGGAACGATGGAGCCGGACGATATGACCGCCGTGCTCGACGCGTGTGACCGCACGAGAGCCGGACGAACCGCACCGCCGGACGGGCTGTATCTCGCGGACGTCTGCTACGATCGCCCGATCGGCTGGCAGTGCGAATAAACGATCACGTAAATGGCTCCGATGGGAACGGAAAGGAGAAACATGGCGAATCAATCGGCCATCCCGGTGAACGGGAAACTGGCGCCGCAGATCAATCGCTATTACCGCAGGACGTCGCGGATCTATCTGGCGGCAGGTCTTATCCTGCTCGTGGCGCTCCTGCTCTACTGCATTGCCGCCGTGGCGCTGTGGGGCGAATATATCACTTACGATAATCTCACCTATCTGGTGCGCGACTGGTCTGCCATGTCGTTCACCGGCGAAACGTCGTTCAGCCGCCTCGTCTATAACGCGGGCGAAAACACCCGGTTTGCGGGATTCCGCGGCGGCGTGGTGCTCTGCAACGGCGATACGTGCAGCTACTACGACGGAAGCGGCATCAATCTTTTCGACGACGCGCTGAATTTTTCTTCCCCCGTGCTCCGTCCGTCGGAAAAATATATGCTCGTCTACGATCTCGGCGGAACGCAGTACGCGGTGTACAATCAGCTCACGCGCATCATCAGCCGGGAAGCGGGCGGACGGATCCTCTACGGCTCGATCGCGGACAACGGGGAACTGCTCCTCGTCACCCGTTCGCGCGAGACCCGCTACGTCGTGGAACGCTATAACGCCGCGTTCAAAAAAACGATGAGCATTTATAAAGACAACTACGTCATGGCGGCCGATCTGTCGCCGAACGGAAATCGGATCGTGATCTGCTCCGCCGTGCCGGACGACTCCTCGCTCGGCTGTGAGATCGAGATCTGCTCGGATCGCCAGACGGAACCGATCGCAGAGTTCACCTATCCGCAGACGATGCCGCTCGACGTGCTGGCCGCGGACGACGGCTTCATCCTGCTCACGGATACGGGCGTTACCTATTTCGATTATGACGGAACGAAGGTCGGCGCGTACAACTTCGTCGGGATGAACATCCAGCACGCCGATCTCGATCCCGATCTGACCGTGCTCACGGCCAGCACCAACGCGCTCGGCAGCGAAAGCCGTGTCATCGTACTCAGCGGAAACGGCTCCGTGCTGTACGACGAGGTGTTCCGCCAGCGTATCGTCGGCTGCTATGCGTCCGGGAACGCGGAGGAAGCGCTCGGCTGGCTGCGGACGTCCGATTCCGTGATCCGCATCAAGCCGAACGGCGGTACGGAAACCGTGTCCTATCAGAACGGCAGCGTGCTCTCGGTCATTCCGATGAAACGCAGCGTTCTCGTGGCCGAACGGACCGGCGCGGGTCTGTTTGAATCCAATGAAAACAATCAGGAGGACTGAATCATGAGTCTTGCCATTGATGCGATTATTCTGTTTGCCGCCGTCTTTATCATCTGGCTCGGCACGAACCGCGGGTTCATCCGCTCGGTCATGAGCCTGATTTCTACCGCGGCTTCGCTGATCGCGGCCTATGCGTTTACCCCGACGCTCGCCGCCCATATCAGCAATACATACCTCATGGAGCGCATCACGGCCGGGATCGAGAAGACGCTCGGTTCTCTGGCGCGCGATCCTTCTGCGGCCAACGTTTACAATTTCGATAAACTGACGACGGATCTGCCGGCGGCGTTCACGGATCTTTTGCAGCGGTACAACATCAACCTCGGCGCATTCGTCGAAAAACTGCGCGGCCTGACCGGGAGCGGCGAGAACACGCTGCATGATCTGGCGGGTGATATCGCGTCGCCGACGGCCAGCCTGCTTTCGTCCGTGATCTCCTTCATCGTGATCTTCATCGTGGTGCGGCTGCTGCTCAAACTCATCACGGTGATCCTTGACGCGATCTTCCATCTGCCGGTGCTGAAAACGGCGAATATGTTCTTCGGTTTCCTCTTCGGCTTGATCGAGGCGGTGGCCGTTGCGCTCGTGCTTGCGATCCTGCTTTCGACGCTCGTGACGGCGCTCGGTGCGATCGACCCGAATCTCTTCGGCGCGGACGCGGTGGAAAAGACCGTGATCTGCAAGCATCTTTTGGATCTGGATCTGTTCAACCGCATTTACGACGTACTGCGGTAACGGCCGTCCATTCTACGATATGAACCTACAGGAGAATACTACGAATCTATGATTATGTGCTCAAGATGCCACAAGCGCGTGGCAGTCATCTTTATCCGCAATATGAAAGACGGGCAGGAGTCGCAGGACGGCTTCTGCATCAAGTGCGCCAAGGAACTCGGGATCAAGCCGATCGACGATATGCTGGCGCAGACGGGGCTCGACGACGAGACGATCGACCGTTTCAACGACGAAATGCAGTCGATGATGGACGGCGTGAGCGATCCGGACGCAACGAGTTCCGCGCCGCTCTTCAACTTCTCCAAACTGATGGGAGAGGGCGACAAGAGCCAGCCCAAAAAGAAAGGCAAAAAAGGCAAGGCCTCCGATCAGCCGGAAGAGCCTGAGTATAAATATCTGACCACCTATTCGACCAATCTGACCGAACGAGCGAAGGCAGGCAAACTCGACCGCATCGTCGGACGCGACCGCGAACTTGAACGGGTCATCCAGATCCTCTGCCGCAGACAGAAGAACAATCCCTGCCTGATCGGCGAACCGGGCGTCGGCAAAACGGCGATCGCAGAAGCGCTGGCGGAGCGGATCGCGGACGGAAACGTGCCGTACCGGCTGAAGGATCACGACGTCTGCCTGCTCGATCTGACGGCGCTCGTGGCGGGCACGCAGTTCCGCGGGCAGTTTGAGTCGCGCGTGCTCGGCCTCTTAAACGACGTAAAATCCAAGGGAAACGTCATCCTCGTGATCGACGAAGTGCACAATATTGTCGGCGTCGGCGATGCGGAAGGCAGCATGAACGCCGCGAACATCCTGAAACCGGCGCTCTCCCGCGGAGAAATTCAGATCATCGGCGCGACGACCTTGACCGAATACCGCAAATATATCGAAAAGGATACCGCGCTCGAACGCCGTTTCCAGCCTGTCATGGTCAACGAACCCTCTGTCAGCGAAACGGTCGAAATCCTCGCGGGAATC
>JAZUKT010000135.1:0-4396 GCA_045643445.1 Eubacteriales bacterium | reverse complement strand
GTCGGGCAGTCATTCAAATCCCACACCCGTCTGATGGCGATCCTCAGCGAATATAAGGAAGCCGTTTTCTGCACGGGTCACACGCACGTCGCGTTCTCCGAAAACGTCAACTTCAACGACGAGAACGGATCCGCCGCACGGATGATCCACAACAGCTCGACTTCCCAGCCGCGCACGGTCAACGAAGATCGCACGGGCTACGTCTATGACACGAATCCGATAAACAGCGAAGGATATCTCTGCGCCGTCTACGAAAACGACATCGTCTACCGCGGCATGGACTTCTCGACGCACACCTTCTTCCCCGAAGCGTGCCTGATCATCGAAAGCTATTCGGCGGATCACAGCGACACGGACGGTCTCGTCTCCATCACCGTCGATAAGAACGCCTCCACCACCTCCTGCCCGGACGGTACGAGCCGCGGCGATCTCGTCTTCTCCGTCATCGCCGAATTCGAGGACGGTACGACACGTCCCGTTGACGATTTCTCCTTCGTCCTGGTCGGCGAAACGACCGTTGTCCGCGACAAGGTCCGCACGATCCTCGCCAATCAGGAGACCGCCACGACCGGAACGACCGGCGTGATCATCTCCTGGGGCGGCAAGACTGTCAACTACTCCTTCAAGGTAAAACGCGCCGCCAACTGATCCGACATAACGCACGAGGTATCTGACATGAAAAACACGCTTCTCCGTCTCTCGGCTTTCCTGCTCGCCGCCGTGATGCTCCTGTCGCTGGCAGCCTGCTCGAAGCCCGAAAAGCCCGGTGAGACCGCTCCCGGGACTGACATTGAAACAATCGAAGAAAGCGGCGTCACCTACACCTTTACGGGAGACGACGCCGACCGTCCCGGTTACGCCGAGGGTATCATCGAAATCGAGCCCGCTGAAACCGATCCGGCAGGCGGCAGCTACGTTCTCTGCTACGCGGACGGGGACGCGATCCTCTCCGATTACGAGCCGATCGCCGTACTCCCGATCACGGGTGAGGCGGTCTCGTTCAACATGATCCGCAAGCTGGCGCTGCCCGAGGCCGCCGCGCAGATCGCCGTCTTCACGACAGAGGACGGATCAGTTCCCGCGGACGCTTCCCTTTCCGACGCGCGGCTGGCGGTGATCCCCGCGGAAAAGCGCTTCGCAAGCGGTGAAACCGAACTGCGGTTCGCGTCGATCTCCGACCTGCATCTGGACGGCGATACGCCGCGCAGCAAATGGAAGACGGCGGTCACGACCTTCAAGGAATTCGATCTGCCGCTCATCGTCAGCTGCGGCGACTATTCCTCCCGCGGCGAGGCGGAATGCTTTACCGCGTTCAGCGAAGTGCTGAATGAAGCCGGCTATGAAGGAACGTTCTGGGGCTGCATCGGCAATCACGACACCGCCGACAAGGAGACCTGGCACGAATATTTCCGTCCATACGGTCCCGACGGCGACACGCTGTATTTCTATGAAATCGCACCGAACGGCGACGTGTTTATCTTCATGGCGCAGGACGTGATCACCGAATTTGAAAGCGGAAAAGACTCGAGTGATATCGAAAACTTCTCCGCGGAGGAAATCGACTGGCTCGAAGGCGTTCTGAAGCAGTATGCGAACACCGGCGTGAACATCTTCGTCTACTGTCACTCGAATTTCCTCAACTGGGGCGCCGGTTTCCCGTATCCTTCCATGGATCAGCACGGGCTCTACATTACCTCCAAGTATAAGAACACCGTGCGTCTGAAAGCGCTGCTCGACGAATACAAGGAAGTCATCTACTGCTCCGGCCATACGCACGCCCGCTACACCCTCGGCAACGTCTTCAACGACATCGACGGCACGAGCGCCCGTATGTTCCACATCAGCTCGATCGCCTCTCCGCGCGATATGCCCGAAACGCAGGACACCTACACGTACTCGACCGACGAAACTGACAGCGAAGCCTCCATCTGCACGGTCTACGAAAACGACATCGTCTACCGCGGATACAATTTCGCTAGTCAGACCTATCTGCCGGAAGCCTGCTTCATCGTCGAGAGTTATTCGGCCGATCACAGCGACAAAGACGGCCTCGTCTCCCTCGTGATGGACAAGGACGAATCCGTCACCGCCTACCCCGTCGGCACGAAGACAGAAGATCTCCACTACGTCGTCCGGGCTGAATTTGAAGACGGCACGAGCCGCGTTGTGGACGATTACAGCCTCGTCCTCTACGGCAAGTCGATCCAGCCGTGGGGCACGCTTCTGACCGTCATGCCCGATCAGGAAGCGACCGGCACCTACACGACGAGCGCGCTGATCACCTGGGGCGGCCAGACGCTCTACTGTCCGATCACGCCCAAAGTCGGCGACTGATCCCCAAAACAAAAAACGACCGACCGATGAAGGAACGATTCCCTCGTCGGTCGGTTTTGTGCTATTCAGATGAGCCCGTGTCAGAGGATGATCCCGGTTTCGTTTCCCTCAATGTCGAGGAATTCGATCCCGTGCATCCCGATCTCCCACGCGACCTTGCGCCAGCGCTCCTCCATCTTCTCGTCGTACAGAACGGGATGGAAGCCTTCGCGCAGGTAGCCGACGATCGCAGGCAGCCGCCAGTCGTCCGTCGTCAGTTCCGTGACCTTCTTTTCGTCTCCCATGAGCGCGTCGATGTGCTGCAATCCGTGACAGAGCATGATCTGCCCGACGCCGAAGCCGCGCATATCCGCCATCGCCGTCACCATATGGATCTCACCCTCTCCGTTCGGGCGCTTGAAGGCTGTCAGCGATGCGCCGGGTGTTCCGTCCGGACGGCAGACGAAAAACGTATCGTTCTCCGGGATGACGCCGGGACGCTCGGCGATCGAACGCGTGAAAGCATCCACGCCGCTCGACGCGCTGATGATCCCGCATTTCGTGATCTCCACCCATGCTTCCTCGTCGCCGATCCCCGGCCGGTACGTGCGGAGCGTATAGCCCTCCGGCAGCGACCGTTTCGACGGACGGATCACGTCCATTTTATGATACATCATCAGTTGTTTCATCTGTTTCCTCCGTACCGGGCAGCCCGGGCTGTTGTCCCTTTGATTCTACCATATCCGCACGGGAATTTCAAGTCCGATTTTTTCGTTTTTTGCGCCCGATTCCGCCGATCTTCCTTGACAAGGCATCCCTTCTGCGATATAATGTATAAAATCGAATAAACATACAGAGGAGCATCCCATGAGTTATAAAATCGAAACAAAATGCGTGCAGAGCGGCTACACGCCCGAAAGCGGAGAACCGCGGCAGATCCCGATCATCCAGAGCACCACGTTCAAATACGCGACCGGCGAGGCAATGGGCAAACTGTTCGACCTCGAAGCATCCGGCTATTTCTATTCCCGCCTGCAGAATCCGACCTGCGACGCCGTTGCCGCGAAGATCGCCGATCTCGAAGGCGGTACCGCCGCGATGCTCACGTCCTCCGGCCAGGCCGCGAACTTCTTCGCCGTGTTCAACATTGCCGGTGTGGGCGACCATATCGTCTCCTCCGCCAGCATTTACGGCGGCACCTACAATCTGTTCGCCGTCACGATGAAGAAGATGGGCATCGACTTCACGTTCGTCGCGCCGGACTGCTCCGATGAAGAACTCGCCGCCGCATTCCGTCCGAACACGAAAGCCGTCTTCGGTGAAACGATCGCCAATCCCGCGCTGACCGTACTCGATATCGAAAAATTCGCCAAGGCCGCCCACGCGCACGGCGTTCCGCTGATCGTTGACAATACGTTCGCCACGCCGATCAACTGCCGTCCGTTTGAATGGGGCGCCGATATCGTCACGCACTCCACGACGAAGTACATGGACGGTCACGGATCCGCAGTCGGCGGCGCCATCGTCGATTCCGGCAAATTTGACTGGATGGCCTATGCCGACAAATTCCCCGGTCTCTGCACGCCGGACGACAGCTACCACGGCGTTACCTACACGGAGCGCTTCGGCAAGGAAGGCGCGTTCATCACGAAGGCGACCGTCCAGCTCATGCGCGACTTCGGCTCGACACCGGCTCCGATGAGCGCGTATCTGCTCAATCTCGGCCTCGAAAGTCTGCACGTCCGTGTGGCGCGTCACTGTGAAAACGGTCTCGCCGTCGCAAAATATCTCGAATCCCATCCGAAGATCACGTGGGTCAACTACCCGTCCCTGCCGTCGAACAGCGCCTATCCGCTTGCACAGAAATACCTGCCGAACGGTTCCTGCGGCGTCGTCAGTTTCGGCGTAAAAGGCGGAAAAGCGGCCGCGCAGAAGTTCATGTCGGAACTGAAGCTCGCCGCCATCGAAACGCACGTTGCCGACGCACGCACCTGCTGTCTGCATCCGGCCAGCACGACGCACCGTCAGATGAACGATGAAGAACTGATCGCGGCAGGCGTACCGGGCGATCTCGTCCGTCTCT
>JAZUKT010000134.1:0-17673 GCA_045643445.1 Eubacteriales bacterium | reverse complement strand
ACGGCGAAAACTACACGATCACGGGTCGAGTACCGGTTCTCCTGAACGGCGACCGCGCGGATCTGATCCTCGTCTTCGATAACGATCATCCGTACGGGTACGTCGCCGGCGTTCGATACGACTACCGTGACGGCGAAACCGAAACGGTTGCCAAAGGACCCACTGGCCTGAACGAAGGCGATCAACTCGACTTCCTCTGCGACTACTACGGCTACGACGGCAGTTTCCGCGACAGCTATAAGATGGGCGACCAGATGACGGTCACGGGCGAAATGACGATCAGCAACGTCTATCTGCCTGATGAAGACGCAGCCAGCGCCATGTACCGCTTCACCGATATTTATGACCAGCACTACTGGACGCCGGTCATGCCGTAACCCGCAAAACAAAAAAACAGCAGGTTCTTTCCTTCGGGAGAGAGCCTGCTTTCTTTATGCCGTGAACGGATTGTTATTCCTTGCCGGAGACCGCCCAGTCTTTCATGAATTTTTCAAGTCCTGCGTCGGTCAGCGGATGGCGGAACATCATGTCGAGCACCTTCGGCGGAACGGTGGCAATGTCTGCGCCCGCTTCTGCCGCCTGAACGACGTGGAGGGGACTGCGGACGCTGGCGGCGATGATCTCGGTCGGGAAGTTGCCGTCCGCGAGAACCGCCGCAATGTCGGAGAGCGCGGTGATCCCGTCATATCCGACGTCGTCGACGCGGCCGATGAAGGGGCTGACGTATGCAGCGCCCGCATTGGCTGCAAGGAGCGCCTGCGCCGCGCTGAAAACGAGCGTCACGTTCGTGCGGATGCCGACGGATGAGAGCGCTTTTACGGCCATCATGCCTTCTGCCGTCATCGGGATCTTGATCACGACGTTCGGATGAATGGCGGAAAGCTCCTTGCCTTCGCGGATCATACCTTCGTGGTCGGCGGAGATCACCTCGGCGAAGATCGGCCCGTCCACCATCTTCGTGATGGCGGTGATGGCCTCTCTGAGACCGATCCCTTCGCGAGAGATCAGGGACGGATTGGTGGTAACGCCGTGGATCACACCGAGCGCGGCGGCTTTTTCGATATCGGCGAGATTGGCCGTGTCAAGAAACAGACGCATGGCAGTTCTTCTTTCGTTAAAATGGGATCAGAACCGTTCCGTCACGTAATCGCGGTCGATGGTGATGACGGTGCGGTACGTGTCGCCGAGCGAATCGTTGACGTCGGAGCGGATGGCCTCGACGAGTTCTTCGTTCGACAGGGGGAAATCGTTCGTGATGGCGAGATCGAAAATCAGATTCGTGTGCGTCGTGCCGATTACCACGCGGAAATCGTGCATGGAAACGGGAGCCGAATACTCGGACGAGATGCGGCCGACGATCTCACTGACGGAGAGATGCAGGGCGTTGACGCGGTCGTCGTGGATGACGATCGGATCCATGTGGATGACGAGCTGAATACCGAGCTCGGTGCGGAAATCGGCCTCGATGTTGTCGATCACGTCGTGGGATTCGAGCACGTTGCGATCCGCATCCACTTCCACGTGAACCGTGACGAACGTGCGGTCAGCGCCGTAATTGTGTACGACGAGATCGTGAATGCCGATGACGCCGTCATAGCTTTTGATCTTGTGTACGATCGACTTGACCAGATCCACGTCCGGCGCGGTGCCGAGGAGCGTGCTGGAGGATTCGACGATCAGCTTGATGCCCATCACGAGGATGTAGACGGCGACGGTCGCGCCGAAGATGCCGTCGGTACGCGGACCGATCACGGGCGTGAGGAAAATGCCGAGGATAACGGCGGCCGTTGCGCAGACGTCACCGATGCTGTCGACGGCGGAAGCGCGGAGCGTGTCGGACGAGATCTTTTTGCCGACCGTCAGATAGAAGACGGCGAGCAGCGCCTTGACGCCGATGGCGATGAACATGATGACGAGCGAGAGCGTGCTGAATGCGGCGGCCTCACCCGGATGAATGATCGCGTCAACGGAGGAGCGGAGCAGCTCCACGCCGAGGAACGTCACGATGACCGAGATGAACAGACCGCAGAGGTATTCCATCCGCGCGTGGCCGTAGGGATGTTCGCGGTCGGCGGGGCGTGCGGAAACGATGTATCCGATCATGACGAGAATGGACGAACCGGCGTCGGTCAGGTTGTTGACGGCGTCGGCGATGATCGAGACGCTGCCGGAAAGCAGACCGGCGATGAGTTTGATGATAAACAGCAGCAGATTGACCCCGATGCCGATGATCCCGGCGTTGCGCCCGATGGAGGCGCGATCCGTCGGTTCGACTGTACGGTTGGACATGATGGCCCTCCTTTGAAACAGAATTTACTGTACGTCGCCGCGGATGGTCGTGATCAGCTCGGCGGCATAGGGAAGCGTCTGGATCCAGTCGCAGTAGGTGTGCCACTCGGCGAGCTTGTGATTGCGGCGGGCGTAATAGATGTTGACGAGATTTTCGTAATTGAGCGTGCAGGTGCGCATCTGATTGTACGACGTCGGCAGAAGCTGGATCATGTCGTTCCAGTAGGCCTTGTCTTTCGTTTCGAGATAAGCGAGACGCTGTTCCTCAAGGCAGGCGATCACGCCGTCGAGACAGGCGAGCGCTTTCGGGGACATCCGATCGCAGCTGAAATCGTCGCGTGTAAACGGCTTCGCGTGGATCTTGTGCATCGTCGAGCAGGAGTTGGCGACCGTTCCGACCTTGTAGGTGTCGTATTCCTTCCACCAGTAGAAGGGCGCGGTCACGTCGACGGAGACGAAGATCATGCGGAGAAATTTTCGGTGATCGGTGCCGGAGGTAGCGAGATTGACGGCGAGCTTCAAGTCGTTCGGACCGAGCGTGTAGGAGCCGTCTTCTTCGTAGAAGCTGTCGCCCTTTTCCCAGGAATTGAGCGGATTGCGCATGCCGCGGATGGCGTTTTCGAGATTCATGACGGCGGTACGTTCCAGTTTGATCATATGAATGCTCCTTCCGTGTTATGTGTTGTCGGATTCTTCGGTTTCGTCCGCAGCCGATTCGGCCTGCTTCTGACGGCGGGCTTCGGCGAGTTCGTCCGTTGTGAACGAGTAGAGTTTTCCGCAGAAGCGGCAGCTTGTCTCGACCGGCTGACCGGCTTCGATCAACTCGTCGAAGTCTTCCTGATTGAGGCTGACGAGCGCGCGCAGATAGCGGTCACGTTCGCAGGTGCAGCGGTATTCGATGTCGAATTCGTCGAACATCTCATATTCAATGCCGTCGAAGAGCATGGCAATGATGGCGTCGCCGTCCATGCCGTCCGCGATCAGCTTCGAGATGGAGCCGGAGAGATTGACGTTCGTTTCGATGCGGTCGGCTTCCTCGTCGGAGTAGCCGGGCATCAGCTGGATCAGATAACCGCCGGCGGCGAAGCACATATTGTCGGGATTGACGCGCACGCCGAGCGCACAGACGGTGGGCGTCTGCTCACTGTTTGCAAAATATTCGGTCACGTCCTCCGCGATCTCGCCGGATACGAGCGGAGAAACGCCGATATACGGCTCATTCATGCCGAGATCCTTGATCACGTACAGGGAACCGCGTCCGATGGCGCCGCCGACGTTGAGCTTGCCGTACGCATTCGGCGGGAGTTCCACGGTCGGATCGTCGGCACAGCCGCGCACGTTGCCCATATAGTCGCCGACGCAGATAACAGTCCCGGCCGGGCCGTCGCCCTTGAACTGGAGCGTCAGGGAATTGTCCTTATCTTTTAAGAGACTGGCCATGAGGGAAGTGGCGGTGAGCGCGCGTCCGAGCACGGCGGTCATGGTTTTGGAGGTGTGGTGGATCTCGCAGGAGCGGCGGACGATGGCGGTACTGTCGCAGAACAGCACGCGGATGCCGCCGTCACGGGAGATCGCCCGTTTGATAATGCTTTTTTCGGTAGGCATGGTAAATCCTTTCGGTGGGAATCGTTAATGCGCGGAGACGGCGGCCTCACGGGCAGCGCGTTTGTCCGCTTCGTCGAGCAGGACGTTCTTTTCGATGAACGGTACCTTCTCGCCGCGGATAAGCTGATAGGTTTCGTGGCCTTTTCCGGCGAAGAGAACGATGTCACCGTCGTTAGCCATGCGCACGGCACAGCGGACGGCTTCTTCGCGGTCGGCGATCACCGTGTACGGCTTCGTGCGGTCAAACCAGCGCAGTACGTCTTCGATGATCGCGTCCGGATCCTCGAAATCCGGGTTGTCGGAAGAGATGATCGTGTAGTCGGCAAGCGTCCCGGCGGCTTCGGCGAGCTCGCGTCTGCGTCCGACCGTTCTGCCGCCGATGCAGCCGAAGACGCAGATCAGCTTTCTCGGCTCGTATGCCCGCAGTTCGGTCAGCGCACGGGTGAGACTGAGTCCGTTGTGCGCGTAGTCGATGATGAACGTCACACCGGGCAGGGCGTCGACGATTTCGAAGCGTCCGCAGATGGAGATCGTGCGAAGCGCGTCTGCCGCATCACGGACGGAAACGCCGTACTGCGAAACGACAGCCAGAGCGGCGAGGCCGTTGTACACGCTGAATTTGCCGGGCTGACGGAGGCGGACGCCGGTTTTCACGCCGTTATGTACCGCGTCGAATTCAATGCCGAGCGAGGTCGCGTCGCGGTACGGACGGCAGGCCTCGGCGGAAAAATCGGCGGTGGGATCGAGTCCGTAGGAAACGACGACCCCGGACGCGCCCTTCATCATATAGGCGGCGTTTGCGTCATCCGTGTTGCAGACGATGTGCGCCGCGCCGTAATCGGTGAATAACTTGTGTTTTGCGTCGCGGTATTCTTCAAAGGATGCGTGCTCCCCGGGACCGACGTGGTCTTCTGAAAGATTTGTGTAGACGACCGTGTCAAAGCGGATGCCCGTCACACGGTCGTGATCGAGTGCCTGCGAGGAGACCTCCATCGCCACATGCGTGTAGCCGCTCTCGACCATCAGGGCGAAGAAGCGGTGCAGCTCACGGCTTTCGGGCGTGGAGTTGATCGTCTCGTAGTGCCGGTCGCCGATGAAGACGCCGTTTGAGCCGATGTAGCCGCATTTGATCCCCTGTTTCGAGAGGATCTCCTGAATGAGAATGGACGTTGTCGTTTTGCCCTTGGTGCCGGTGACGCCGATGACGGTCAGCCGGTCGGCGGGATTGCCGAAGAAGCGGGCGGAGAGAATAGCCAGCGCGGCGCGTGCGTTCGGAACCTTGATCTGCACGGCGTCGTCGGGGAGCGTCAGAAAGCGTTCCACCACGAAGGCGCGCGCTCCGTTGTCGTAGGCTGAGAGAGCAAAATCGTGACCGTCGGCTTTGGCGCCCGGCAGGCAGAAGAAGAGCGATGCTTCCGTTGCCTTGCGGGAATCGTATTCGATCTGCTCGATGGCGCGATCCTCATAGGGGCCGCGGATCTCGCAGGAAAAATCGGTGAGAAGGGCGGAAAGTGAGCGCATAATGCCTCCTGTGTCAGTCGGAGATAGCCTTGTCGAATCCGGCGGGCAGACCGATGGTCTTGTGTCCCATCAGCCGGATCGACACGTCGGCGAGAACGAGCAGCGAATCGACGATCCGAGAGTCGCCGCGCATCTGTTCGCCGATCAGCGAAAGCTCCGTGCAGCCGAGAATGGCGCAGTCGCATCCTGCTGCGAAGAGCGGATCGAGAATGCGGTAGAGGGCGTCCGGCTGCGGGATCACGCCTTTTTTCACGTTGCCGTAGATCAACTCCATCAGCGCAGTCTGCCCGTCGGCATCGGGAACGGCGCATTCAAGACCGAATTTCATGAATTCGTTCTGATAGGCGCCGGACGAGACCGTGCCCTCGGTCGCGAGAATGGCCGCTTTTTTGAAACCGCACGCTTTGATGTGGCGGGTCGTTTCCGTAATGATGCTCGGCATCGGCACGGAGACGGAGCGGCGGACTTCCTCAATGAAATAGTGCGCCGTGTTGCAGGGGATCACGATGGCGGTCGCACCGTAGACTTCGAGCGACTGTGCGTCTGCGACCATCGCGGGCAGTGGATTCGCTTCGCTCCGGCCGAGGATGTAGTCGGTGCGGTCGGGCGTCGTCGCATGGCTCGACAGAATGATGTCGATGTGATCCTGGTCGCGTTCAGCGGCGGTATGACGGGGGATCAGCTCGTAGAAATAGGCGCTGGAGAGCGGGCCGAGTCCGCCGATCACGCCGAGCAGCGGTCGTTTTTCGGTAGTCATGATTTTTTCTCCGATTTTTTCGGATAATAGATCGCGTATTTTTTCTTCTGACGGCGGAGCTGTTCGGCCACGCAGACGAAGCGGAGCGGATTCATGCAGACGTCGGGACGGTACCAGATCGAAGCCATGGAACGTCCGGCCTTGTCGAGCGAGCGTGCCGTTTCGACGAGCGCCTTGTCCTCCGTGTATTCATACGCAACGCTTTTCGGAATATGATGCCAGAAGACGCTGTTCTCAACTTTTACGCAGTCGTCGCCCGTGGATTCGTACACTTCGGCGGCGAGCCGTGCGACGTTCAGACCGGCGGCGGTCAGGTAGAAATTGCTGCGCCCCTGACGGAGATTGACTTCAAAGACGCGGAAATCGTCCGTTGTTCCCTCGCGGAGCTTGATGTCGAAGTTGGAAAAACCGGTGTAACCGATCTCTTCGAGCATCGCGCGGATCTTTTCGGCGATCGGCAGAGACGATACGGGTTCCGTGACGATAGCGGCGTGGTTGCCGAGACCCTTCGGCGTGTGTTCCTCGAGCATCGTGTGGCCGAGGCACATCGCGCGCACCTTGCCGTGTTCGTCGGAGAAGCAGGTCAGAACGCGCATCTGCGAGTCGCCGCCGACGATCATTTCCTGCAGGATCATCTTGTCGGGGTATCCTGCTTCGTAGATCTGATTGATGATGGCGGCGGCTTCTTCGGGCGAGTCAGCCGTGTAGACCTTCTTCATGCCGTCGAACGGGAATTTCCAGTAGGCGGCGCTGTACGAAGGCTTGACGATGATCGGGTACGGGAAGCCGAGCTTATCAGCCGTCAGTTCATCCGCCGTCGTTTTCGCGGAGAGCACGACCGTCGTGGGATACGGAATCGCAAACCGGTCGCAGATCTCGTAGAACGATGCCTTTTTGGCGGCGGCGGTCAGCATGGATTCCGGCGGATACGGGAGAATGAAGTCGGATAACTCCGCACGGTTGCGGATGATCATGGCGACGTAATCGTCGGTGCATCCGAAGAGGATCATCTTGTCGCCGATGTGCGCGTCTGCAAAGCGGTGGAGCGTGTCGAGCATGACCGCGTCGTTGTCGAGCTTCGGAACGGCGGTGAAATGGATGATTCTCGAGTATTTCGTGGCGGAAACGGCGTAGCGTCCGAATGCATAGGATTTGACGCCGTACTGCATATGGAAAGCGCGCGCCACGTTGTAGCAGTTGAGGTCCGCTCCGAGCAGAACGGGCGTAATGGTTTTTGTCGTCATAGCATTTGTCCTTATTTCGGTCTTATTCGATGAACTGTTTGTGCCAGGTCAGATACGTGTATACCGTCCAGATCTTGCGCTGTTCGTTTGCTTCGCCTGCTTTGTGACGGTCGAGCATCCGGACGAGTGCGTCGGTGTCGAAATATTCGGCAGCCGCATCGGAGGTAAAGGAATCTTTCACGAGGTTGTAGTATTTGTCTTCCCGGAGCCACTGACGGATCGGAACGGGGAAGCCCTTCTTCGGACGGTGCGCCCATTCGTCGGGGAGCGTCTTGTTGGCGGCGGTACGGAGAACGGCCTTCGTGTCATGTCCGTTGATCTTGTAGGAAGCCGGAATTGTCTGTGCTTCGGCCATCACGACCTTGTCGAGATACGGCACGCGCAGTTCCAGCGAATGCGCCATGCTCATCTTGTCCGCTTTCAGGAGAATGTCGCCGGGCAGCCAGAGATTCAGATCGAGATACTGCTTCTTTTCAAGCTCCGTTAAGCCCTTTACCCGGTCGTAGATCGGCCGCGTTACGTCGTGAACGGAAGGCCCGACTTTGTATTTGTCCCGCAGAACGGAGACGGCCTCCTCTTCGGGGAAGACGAACGCCTGACCGATGAAGTAATCTTCGGGAACGCCGCTGCCCTTGATGATGAAATCGTGTCCCTTGAAGTAGGGCAGATGCGAGGAGAGCGAAGCCGCGCCGCGCCGCAGGAAACCGGGAATGTGCTTGTAGCGGCGCATCATCGGCGTTTCGTCGTACCATTCGTACCCGGCGTAGATCTCGTCCGCGCCCTCGCCGGAAAGAACGACCGTGACGTGCTCGGCCGCCAGTTTCGAGAGGAAGTAGAGCGGTACGGAGGACGGATTGGACTGCGGCTCATCCATGTGATATTGGATGGTCGGGAATGCGTCGAAGCACTCGTCGGCCGTGATATGTTTCAGGAAATTCTGTACGCCGAGCCGTTCGGAGAGTTCCTTCGCCTCGTTCGTTTCGTCGAATTTCTCATAGTTGAAGCCGACGGAGAACGTGTCATTCGGCATGAGCGACGCCGTGATGTAGGAGGAATCGACGCCGCCGGAGAGGAACGCGCCGACCTTAACGTCACTGATGCGGTGCGCGTTGACGGATTCGTGAACACGCGCGTCGATCATGTCGGCACATTCGGCGTAGGAGAGGGAAGTCTTGCGGGAGAAATCGACGTCCCAGTAGCGGGTTTTCGTCATCTTGCCGTCTTTGTAAACGAAATAGTGCGCCGGCGGCAGCTTGAACGTGTTCTTGAAGAACGTCTCCTCGAGGGAGGAATACTGGAACGTCAGATACGGCCGGAGCGCGTTTTCATTTACCTGCGGCCGGAACGACGGATGCTCGAGAAAACTCTTGATCTCGGAGCCGAAGATCATCTCGCCCTTGTCGGTGAACGTGTAGTAGAACGGCTTGATGCCGAACGGATCGCGTGCGCCGTAGAGCGTGGCGGTCTTCTTGTCCCAGATCACGAACGCGAACATTCCGCGCAGATGCTCCGCCAGCTTTTCGCCCCATTCCTCGTAACCGTGGATGAGGGATTCGGTGTCGGTATGGCTGCGGAAGACGTGGCCTTTGGCGATCAGCTCCTCGCGCAGTTCCATGAAGTTGTAGACCTCGCCGTTGTAGACGATAACGACGGAGCCGTCCTCGTTGAACATCGGCTGCGAACCGACGTCGGAGAGGTCGATGATCGAAAGACGACGGAAGCCGAGCGCGATGCTGTCAGCCGCCGAGTCGCCGGAAACGAAATATCCGTCGGAATCGGGGCCGCGGTGGATGATGCGATCCGCCATTTTGCGAATGACAGCTTCGCGGTGGTCAATCAGTCCGGTAAATCCAATAAAGCCGCACATATCATAAACCTTTCGGTGGGATTGATAAAATTATTCAGATTATTATACCACAAATTCCCGCATAAATAAAGAGAAAAAAGAAAATCTCCCGATATTTTTTATAATATACGGAAGATTTTTTTGTTCAGCGGTTAAATTTCAAGTTCGTTGGCGGAAGCGAGGAGTACGGCGGCCACGTCGTCGCGGAGTGAGCCGGAAGCGGTGATCTCGCCGTCGCCCTGATGGAGAACGATCAGCCCGGAATCGGTGAGCACGTTTTTCTGCTCGTCGGAGAGATGCGCGGCGTAATAGGCGATCCGTCCTTCCTCGAAGAGCGCCCGTTCAAGCGCCCGTCCGGCCTCGTCGTCGGGAACCGATACGGTGACGGGCTTCTGATTCAGGTATTTTTCCCGTTCGCGTGACGACAGCGCCGCATCGGAGCGGATGCCGTCCGCCTCAGTGGAGAGCGCCTCCGTGATGATGCCGCCGCCGGAGATCTCGTAGTCGTCCACGATCACGAACCGGCCGGTGGACGGCAGAAGGGAGCCGATGTCGAAGGCAAGGTCGCGTTCGCACAGAATCGTGCAGTCGGCGATGTCGTTTTTGTTCGCGCGTTCCGCCGCCGTGTTCTTCTCGAGCGTCGATGCGTCGAGCACGCTGT
The DNA here is from genome assembly GCA_045643445.1 of Eubacteriales bacterium. GTDB lineage: Bacteria > Bacillota > Clostridia > Oscillospirales > CAG-272 > UMGS1696. Next base: position 7,750 of record JAZUKT010000134.1, on the reverse strand, counting down.
GGATTTTCGTGATCCGGCAGGTCGTTTTCGCCGTGCATGACTTGATGATGTAGGTCTTGCCGACGGTCAGGGGCGTTCTCCCGAGCCAGAACATACTGGCGCGGAACGTCCGGCCGACACGCGGCGCAGCTTCACCGACCTTGCAGGCCATCTCGCCGCGGCGAACGTAGATCTGCGTTTCAGTCGTAAAGCCGCAGGAGCGTCCTTCGCGGAATTCGGTCGGCTTGCGGTCGCCGGCGTCATCCATGAACCATTCTTCGAGCGTCTTTACCCGGGCCGATTTGCCGGACGGGTAGAAAACCACGTCGTCTCCCGCGCGCAGTACGCCGGATTCGCAGAGACCCGCGATGATCCGCCGGTTGTCGCCGCCCTCGGTGAACTTGTATACGTCCTCCACGGGGATGCGGAGCGGCTTCGTGTTGTCCGTCTCACCGCCGTTGAAGCGGTCGAGCTGTTCGAGAACGGTCTGACCGTCGTACCACGGCGTGCGGTCGGAACGGACGGCAATGTTGTCGCCTTCCATCGCGGAAACGGGAATAAAGGCGGCAGGCGTAATACCGATGGAAGCGAGAAACTCCGTGTACTCGGCGCAGATTTTGTCGTATACGGCTTTGTCACAGCCGACCAGATCAATTTTGTTGACGAGCACGGCGATCTGCGTGATGCCGAGCATTTCGAGCATATAGCCGTGACGGCGGGAGTTTTCGCAGATGCCCTCGGCTGCGTCGATGACGAGCAGAGCGGCGTCCGCGCGGGAAGCGCCCGTGATCATGTTCTTGAGAAATTCGATGTGGCCGGGCGCGTCGATGATGATATATTTGCGCTTTTCGGTTTCAAAGAAGCAGCGCGCCGTGTCGATGGTGATTCCCTGTGCCCGTTCGTCCTTCAGGGCGTCGAGAAGAAAGGCGTATTCGAACGGTTTGCCGGTGCGTCGGCAGAGCTCGCGGATGGACTCGATCTTGCCGTCGGGCAGCGTGTGGGTATCGGCGAGCAGACGGCCGATCACCGTGCTTTTTCCGTGATCCACGTGTCCTGCGACCACGATATTCATATGCAGTTTGTCGTTCATCTTACATGTATCCTCCGCGCCGCAGTTCTTCCAGACCGCCGCCGTCTTCCTTGTCCTGCTCGCGTCCGCTGCGTTCCGCGACGTGCGAGAATTTGCCGGATTTCAGCTCTTCGATGATCTCATCGAGCGTCGAGGCGGTGGATTCAACGGGCTTCGTGCAGGGCCAGCAGCCGAGCGAGCGGTAGCGTTTGCCGTCGCCCTGATTGAAGTACAGCGAAACGACGGGCACGCCCTCGCGGCGGATGTATTCCCAGATATCGACTTCCGTCCAGTCGAGGAGCGGATGGATGCGGACGTGCGTGCCGGGCGCGAAATCGGTCTTGTACTGACCCCAGAATTCCGGCGGCTGATCATCCGCGTCCCAGTCGTTGTGCTGATCGCGCGGGCTGAAATAGCGTTCCTTCGAGCGGCTTCCTTCTTCATCCGCGCGCACGCCGACAATAACGCCGGTGAAGGGCTCGCGGTTTTCGTCCGCTTCATAGAGCCCCGTGGCGTGATTGAGCCGATAGCGCGGCCAGTCGCCTGCGAGCGTGTGCGTCAGCGCGTCCGTCTTGAGACGGCGGCAGCATTCGATGCGGGTGGCGTTTCCGTCGGGGAAAGTCGCCTTATCGTCGAGCGCCTGCCGGTTTTCGCCGTAGATCATGTCGAGATTCCACTCCATGGCGAGCCGGTCGCGGTATTCGATCATTTCGGGAATCTTATAGTGCGTGTCCACGTGTACGAGCGGAAAAGGAACGTGTCCGTAGAAGGCTTTGCGGGCGAGGCAGAGCAGCACGGTGCTGTCCTTTCCGATGGACCAGAGCATACAGAGATTCTTGAACGCGGAGTAGGACTCGCGCAGAATGTGAATGCTCTTCGATTCCAGCATATCGAGATGTGAGTAAGGCATAGAATATCTCTGAACCTTTCGATGTTATAAACTGAGCGCGGAGGCGGGATGATTGAGCATCATGAAACCGCCGCGGTGAACGGGATCGGCGCGGTTGGCGGGGATCGGACGTCCGTCAAGGCCGCAGAAGACGCCGCCGGCTTCCTCCACGATGATCTGCATGGCGGCCGTGTCCCATTCCTTCATGAACGCGCCGAAACGGACGTGAACGTCGATCTTTCCTTCGGCGATCAGGCATCCCTTGAGACAGCTGCCGGCGGTCACGACGTCGATAACGCGCGCTTCGTTTTTCGTGAGCAGTGCTTCGGTCTCGGCGTCACGATGCGAACGGCTGGCGGCCACGATGACGCGGTCGCTGCGGTCGGAAACGTGGAGCCGCTCTCCCATGCCGACGGTGAACGGTTGCGATTCCGCCGCCTCATAGGAGATTTTATAGGAACCGTATCCGGCGACGGCATAGTAGATGAGCCGCTGAGCCGGGACTAAGATCACGCCGGCGATGACGCGGTGACGCCGTGCAAAGCCGAGCGAGATGCAGAATTCGCCGTTTTTGTGGATGAACTCCTTCGTGCCGTCGAGCGGATCAATGATAAAGACGCCCGCCTGATTCGTGAGCCGTTCGTCCGAATCCGCCTCTTCCTCCGATAAAATACTGTATGCGGGGAAGTGCGTGCGGAAGTAACTGACGAGCGTTTCGTTCGAGGCCACGTCCGCTTCCGTCAGCGGAGACGAATCCTCCTTGAACGAAACGGCGTAATCGCGTTCGTAGATTTCCATGATCCGGCGGGAAGCTGCAAGACCCGCTTCGATCATGCCGCCGATGAGCGTGTCCCGGTCAAACTGACGCGCGATGGCGTCCGATACGAGACGGGCAGCCGATTCTTCGACCGACTCTTCCGCCGTCGCAAGAACCAGATCGGCGTCCGGCTCATCAAACGGAGCGGATACGCCGGTGAAATCGGGAATCTCTCCCGCATAAGCTTTTTTGTAGAGACCCTTCGGATCGCGGCGGGCACATTCTTCGACGCTCGCCTTCACGTAAACGAGGCGGAAATCCGCGTCCCGTTCGATGATGCTGCGCGCTGTCCGGCGGCTTTCTTCGTCGGGCGATATCGTGCAGACGACGACGATCTGGCCGGAGAGAGCGGCGATTTTCGATAACTCCGCGATGCGCCGCAGATTCTCGTGCCGATCGTCCGGGGAGAACCCGAGACCGCGGCAGAGTCCGGTGCGAACCGTGTCACCGTCGATCATGAGGGCGGCGAATCCGGCTTCGATCAGCATCTGTTCCGCGCGTGCGGCGACGGTCGATTTTCCGGACCCGGATAACCCGGTCATCCAGTAGACGGCAGGCCGCGTGCCGGTGATGCGCATCCGATCCGCCGTTGTGACGGACGAACGGTGCGGGGTGATGTGCGCGGTTTCGGACATAGGCGCCCTCCTTATAATATTTATATCTTACTTATTATATCGTATATTTCCGCCCGATGCGTATCCATCCGGGAATAAAGAGCGGAATCAGTCAAATCTTGACAAAATTAAGCAGGGGTGAATCATGATGAATCTGTGGTTGTCCGGCCGAAAACGGAAGCGAAAACAACAGACGGCAGAGGCGCGTCCGATCCCGGCGGTGTGGCTTGTCCTCGGGCTGGCGTTTCTCTGTTTCACGCTGATCGTGCCGATGCGGGGCAGAACGGCGGAAAATACGCCGTCAGCGGAGGCAGTTGCCGTTATGAGTACCGCCGTGCCGGAACGGGAGGAGCTGGCCGAGCCCGAGAAACCCGCGTCGGTCGAAGAATGGTCGATTTTCGATATGGTGGGTCGATTCGTGGCGTCATTTCTGTTCGGGGAACGTGAATGAGCGGATGGATCGCCGCCGTTGTGGCGCTGTTCCTGCATGAGGCGGGGCATCTCACGGCGGCCGTCTGCCTCGGGATCCCGCTTCGCCGCCTCCATCTTGAACCGGGCGGCGCCGTCATGACGTTTGATTTTTCTCATGCGGGGTATCTCGCCGAGGCGATTGTCCACGGTTGCGGCCCGCTTTTCGGGATAGCCGCCGCGCTCTCGTTCTGCCGCATGAGCCCGTATCTGCCCGGCCTTTCGCTGACATTGTCGCTCGTGAATCTGCTGCCGATCCGCGGACTCGACGGCGACGGACTGCTTACGAGCCTGCTGTCGCTTCGTTTTCTGCCCGATACGGTCTGGCACATCACGGAGGCTGCGTCCGGCGCGGCATTGCTCGTTCTATGGGCGGCGATTCTGTGGATCGAGCTGCGTGTCGGACCCGATCTCGCGCTGCTTGCGTTCGTTTTGACGCTTTTCCTGCGCTGAATTTAAAGCGGAATTGTTGCCGGTATCAAAGTTTCGGTCGAGCCTTTTCAAAGGCTCGCAGGGTCAAGGGACGGCGTCCCTTGTCGGCCTTCGCAAAGGTCGAAACACTCAGGCGTTCGAGCGTTCCTCTTTTTGCTTCTTTTTCTCCTCGCTTAAGGAGAAAAAGAAGAGGCATCTCCCATCAAAAAAGAAAGGGCGTGCCGCCAATACTCCTGTCAAGTACTGACGGCAGTCCTCAATATTTATTCGTTTTTATCTTCGTCCGGCTTGCCCGTGTGTTTTCGCACGGCTTCCGTCAGCAGATACTCGATCTGACCGTTGAGGGAGCGGAAATCCTCATCGGCCCAGCGGCTCAGCTTGTCGTACAGGGATTTCGAGAGCCGCAGCGGGATCTGCTTTTTTTCTTTGTCCTTGTTCGTTTCTGCCATGGCTTAATAGATGGATCCGGTGCTGACGACGGGCTGTGCGTCGCGGTTGCCGCAGAGTACGACGAGCAGGTTCGAGACCATCTGCGCCTTGCGTTCGTCGTCGAGCACGCAGATACCGTCCTGATTGATCTTGTCGAGCGCCATCTGTACCATGCCGACCGCGCCGTCCACGATCATCTTGCGTGCGTCAATGATGGCGGACGCCTGCTGACGCTGGAGCATAACGGCGGCGATTTCGGGCGCATAGGCGAGATACGTGATGCGGGCTTCGACGATTTCGAGTCCGGCAAACGCCACCTTTTCCTGAATCTTGTCGCGGATCCGGGAAGCGACGAGATCGCTCGAACCGCGCAGACTGCCTTCATCGGCAATACCGTCGCCGGTCGTGTCCACGTTCGGGGCGATGTCGTAGGGGTAGATGCGGACGATCTCGCGCAGCGCGCTGTCGCACTGGAGGGAGAGATATTCCTTGTAGTTGTCCACGTTAAAGACCGCTTTGGCCGTATCGACGACGCGCCACATGACGGCGATGCCGATCTCGATCGGGTTGCCGAGGCAGTCGTTGATCTTCTGACGGTTGTTGTTGAGCGTCATGACCTTGAGGGAGATCTTGTCGCCCACGACTTCGACGGCGGGAGTCCCGGCAGTACCGCCAGCAGCGCCCGCACCGATCTTCACGTCGCCGCTCTGGCTGAGCTTCGTTTTCGCGGCGGGATTGACGGACGTGCAGAACGGATTGACGTAATAGAAACCGTCCGTGCGGATAGAGCCGATGTATTTGCCGAAGAGCGTCAGAACGAGCGCTTCATTCGGACGGATGACCTTCAGTCCGAGAAGGGGGATCCAGCCGAGGCAGACGTACGCGAGGCAGAGGACGAACAGTGCGATCATGCCGATCCCGGCCGTACCGGCGTCAAGGCTGTTGATTGAGAAGACGAGGCCGACGACGGCGGCTATATAAAGTGCGATCGAAAGGAATAAGACGAACCAGCCGCTTACCGGGCGGATCGTTTTTTCCTCGGTGGTGTAGGTGTTGTTTGCTGTCATGACTGTGTACCGCTTTCTGTTGAAATTGAGTGATATCAAATTGATATCATATATCCATTATACCGACGGGGGAAAGATTTGTCAAGAGGTTCGGAAAAAATATCGGAATCGACCAGATCAATTTGTTCTTGACAAATGTCGTCGGATGTGCTATGCTGTGGATATGAACCAAAATGTGGGAGATTATCATGAAAAAACTGCTGTGTGCCGTGCTGGCCGGGCTGATGCTGCTCTCGTGCAGTCCCGCGCTGCCGGAGCCCGAGAATGAGACAGAGACCGAGTCTGTCACAGAGACCGCGGAAGAGACCGGGGAGCCGATCCCCGCGACCGTTTTTGCAGATGCCGACGAGGCGATGCGCGCGCTGCTCAACGCGGAGGATACGGAATTGGGCAAGGCCTTTTATACGCCGGAATCCTACGAAGCGTTTTCCGCGGTGAAGGATGAAGTCACAGCCGCGCTTGAAGGCGAGACGCCGCTCGAGGAGCTTGGCACGCTGTACGATCGGCTGATCGCGGCGAAAGCGTCGCTCGATTACGTCCGGAGCAATACGGCGCGCGTGTATATCATCAGTGATAAGCGTATCCCGCGTGAGTATATCGACTGTACCGTGATCGTCGTGCCCGCGGCGGATGATGAGGAAAATGAGCCGTTCCGCGACGAATGCAAGATCAAGGTGCGCGGCAATTCGACGGCTGCGGGTCCGAAATTCCCCTATAATATCAAGCTGTCGGAAAAGACGGAACTGCTTGGTATGGATAAAGGGAAGAAGTGGGCGCTGCTTGCCAATCTGTTCGATCCGTCGCTGATCCGCAATACGCTGGCGCTCGGGCTGGCTGACGACATGGGGATCCCGTACGTTTCGGATTTCTGCCATGTTGAAGTGTTTCTGAACGGCGCGAATCACGGGAGCTACCTGCTGACGGAATCCGTCGGTGTCGGGAAGACCGCCGTGGACATTGATATCGAAAATCACGATTTTCTTCTGGAACTTGACCGCGACCGTAAGGAAGACGGCGTGAATTACTACAAAACGCGGCTTGGAATGCGCTTTGCCATCGAGGAGCCGGAGGAATATTCGTCCGACGATAAGCAGTGCCTGAAGGATATGCTGAACGCGGCGGAGGAGGCGCTCCTCACGCACGACATGGAAACCTATCGGGCGTATTTTGACGTCGAATCGTTCGTGAATTTCTATATTCATTCGGAAATCACGAAGAACATCGACATCAACGATTATTCGACGCGCTATTTTATCAAGAACGGCGTCGTCACCTGCGGCCCGGTCTGGGATTACGATCTGTCGATGGGCAACGTCAGCGATCGGAAGAAAGAGGAAAAATACGCCCTGTACGGCAATCGAACGGGCTATGGAACGGAATCGGGCGATTCTGCGGAAGGCGCGTGGATGACGATGGGCTGGATCGGCGAAATGCTGAAGGATCCGGCGTTCCGTGAGTTGGCTGCCGAGCGGTTCCGTGAGCTTCTGCCGATGTTCGAGAATCTGTACGAGGATAACGAACTCGGACAGAACCGCATCGACGCGCTGATGGAGCGGTACGGTGAATCGTTCCGGCGGAATTACACGGCGTCGAGATGGAAGGATAACCGGGCATACACGGATCTGTCGCGGCAGGAACCGCTGGGCTTTGAACTTGAGGTCGAGTGGCTGCGCGACTGGCTCAAGCGCCGCGTGGCCAACGTCACGGAGATCATCGAAGCGGGTCTTGCGGCAGCCGAGGGCGAATGAACCGCTGATAATAACATAACAAAAGAGAGGACAGAGCCGCGCGGCTTTATCCTCTCTTGTTTTGTCGGCGTTATTTCAGCAGACGGATCCGCTCGACGTTGACGAAACGGAAATCCTCTTTTGCAAAGCGGAACGTGAAGCGCATCGTTTTGATCTCGCCCTCCGGCAGTCCGGCAAAGCGGGCTTCAAACCGTTTCCAGGACAACCCTTCATCCGCGACTTCCGTAAGCGGGAACTC
>JAZUKT010000133.1:0-3485 GCA_045643445.1 Eubacteriales bacterium | reverse complement strand
AACGTGCCGATCTTACGGGAAATCTGAATAATTTCTTCCTTGTCCATGCCGATCAGCGGGCGGAAGATCGGGATCGCGGCGGCGTCTTCGGTCACGCACATCGCCTTCATTGTCTGAGAGGCGACCTGACCGAGCGATTCGCCCGTCACGAGCACGGCGCAGTTGTTTTCTTCGGCGCACATGGACGAGAGCCGCATCATGAACCGGCGGAGGAGCAGCGTGAAATAATCTTCCTCGCAGGTGTCGCGGAGCACTTCCTGAATATGCGTCAGCGAAATGACGTGTACCTTGATCCGGCCGCAGTATTCGGTCAGTTCTGCGGCAAGCTGAAAGACTTTTTCGCGCGCGGCTTCGCTCGTGTAGGGGAACGATTCAAAATGGACGCATTCGACAGTCATGCCGCGCTTCATCATCGTGTAACCGGCGACCGGGGAGTCGATCCCGCCGGAGAGCAGGAGCAGTCCGCGTCCGGCCGATCCGAGCGGCATACCGCCTGCACCTTTGTCCTGACCGGCGTGCAGATAGGCGTATTTTTCTCGCACTTCGATCCGCACGACGACGTCGGGATGGTTGACGTCCACCGTCAGATCCGGCATCACGTCGAGGATCGCGCCGCCGACCTCTGCGGAGATCTGCATGGAATCGAGCGGGAAGCTCTTGTCGCTGCGCCGGCAGTCACACTTGAACGTTCTGACGCCGGCCATCTTTTCGGGGAGATAGGTCTTTGCCGTTTCGAGGATCGCGTCCATGGACTTTTCGCATACCGCGGAGCGGGCGATCCCGGCGAAACCGAAGACCTTGCCGATCTGCTCGTACAGCGCGCCGATCGCGTCGTCTGCTCCATCGTCAAGCGGCTCGATATAGACCGTGCTCTGATTGGCGCGGACGTTGTAGGAGCCGAACATGGCGGCGCGGCGGCGTACTTCGCGGAGCAGCTGTGCTTCGAAGGTGCTGCGGTTTGCGCCCTTCAGAATCACCTCTCCGTATTTGCAGAGAATAACTTCTTTCATCATGCCGTGCCCGCCTCAGATACCGTAGTCGTGACGGCGGATCACGTGATCCTGGAAACCGCGGTCGAGTTCGACGAAGTAGGCGCTCCAGCCCCAGATACGGACGATGAGGCGTTCGTGATTCTCGGGATGCTTCTGCGCATCGAGGAGCGTTTCACGGGCGACGGCGTTGAGCTGCATCTGGTGACCGCCGCACTGGATGAAGTAGCGGACGAGAGAGGCGACCTTCGTGCGGTTTTCGTCGGAGTTGAAGATCGACGCATCGAATTCGATCGTCAGCGGGCCGCCGTTGATGACCTTGCCGAGGTCGGGCTTCGCATAGGAGCGAACGACGTGGACGGGGTCGTCAATGCGGGCGAAGAGCGACGGGGAATAGTTGGCGGCAAACGGTTCGTTCCTGCGGCGGCCGTCCGGGGAAGCCCCGATCTCGGCGGCGTGCCACAGATAGAACATTGCGGAGCCGGTGCCTGCGCGCCAGATTCCGCCGCGTTCGTTCTTCTTGCCGGCGAGACAACCGGAGAACGTTTCCGTGAGCCAGATGAGGTTTGCGTCCGCGTCTTCGTTGTCCGCGCCGGATTTCGGCATTTCATAGCGGAGCTTGTGCAGAAGTTCGTCGTATCCGGCGAAATCGGCGTCCACGGCCTTGATGTATTCGTCGGGCGTGATGGCGCGTTCTTCGTAGACCAGCTTCTGAACGGCGGTCAGCGCGTCAGCGGCGCAGGAGATACCCGTTCCGTGGATACCGAAGTTGTTGTAGACGTTGCCGAGGGAGATGTCGCGCCCGCCGTAGAGCAGATTCATGAACGGAGAGGGCACGAACCAGATACCGTGAACGTTTTCGGTGATGCTGTCGCACTGCGCCTTGATTTCCGCGGCCACGGCGGCCTTGAAGTCGTCGAAGGCCGGATAATCCGCAAGACGGCGGAACGCGCGGTCAACGGCGAGCGGATAGGACATCGCGCCGATGTTGGCAATTTCCATGCCGACGCCCGGAATGATGAATTCCCAGCAGGCGGCGACCGTGTAACCGGCGGCGTCTTCGTGCTTGTAGCCGAGTTTTTCGAGCGCGGGAATGACCACGTCGTCGTTCGAGTACTGCGGGAAGCCCATACCGGCCTCGGTCAGCTTGGTGCCTTCTTCGAATACCCACAGAGGCGTGTTCTTCGTGACGCGCAGATTGATCTTCGGGTCGATCAGCTTGAGTTCGCCGGACGCGCGCAGACAGAGACGGGTGAGCAGATTGAAGATCTCCCCGCCGTTGCCGTCATCGCCGCCGAGCATCATGGACTGACCGTTGTCGCCCTGCTGAATGCCGTTATACATATCGGAATCAATGTTGAAGGAGAGGAAGAAGTCGAGCAGCAGCTCGTATGCCTCGTCTTCCGTCAGCCGACCGGCCGCGAGATCCGCTTCCAGATACGGCATCATGTACTTGTCGAAACGGCCGACCGTGTTGTGATAGTTGCCTTCCGCCCAGAGCGCGTAGTGGATGATGCGGAAGAACTGGAGCGCCTCGCGGAAGGTTTCAGCCGGGTAGGCCGGTACTCTCGAGAGCACGTCGGCGACGTCGTTCCGGCCGGATTCGGCGGCAAGCGCGCGGTAGCGTTCGACCAGGCGGAGGAGCGCGTCGATGTCGGCCTTGCCGTATTCGTCGGCGAAATCACGCGCGGCGATGAGACCTTTCTTCATGAGGAAGGTGTGGTCGGGACAGATATTCGAGATATAACCGAGTTCGTGGACGAAGTGCTTCGACTTGATGTCCGCCCATTCTTCTTCGGTGAAGCAGTCGTAAGGCTTCGTGACCGTGCGCATGAAGACGATCTTCTGACCGGGGAGGATGTGCGGCACTTCCGCGTCCATCAGACGGACGAAGCGGTCGGACATTCTGGCCATCGGCGTCATACCTGCAGCCGCGTATTCGGCGGAGCGGTCGGGCAGCGTCGTCGTGCGCAGTTCGCGCTGTTTGTGCGAGGTGATAAAATCAAAAAGTTCCTTGTTCATCGTATATCCTTTCCTTCGCTGTGGATAAGCGTGTGTGATTCAAGATTGCAATATTACTTTATTTTATTATACATCGGATTCGTCGGATTTGCAACCCGATTCCGCATGGATTTTCGGTTTTTTCCTGCGGCTGACGGGAAAAATCGCACCGTAGCGGGCGGCGGCGCATATCATGGAACGAGAAGGAGGGATGCATATGAATCAAAGAGACGGCGGGATCGGGTATCTGAAGATCCGCGTGACAGAAGCGGGGCAGGCGCTGCCGGTCGAGGGCGCGAAGGTCGTCGTGTCGGAATATGGCGATAACGGCGGGGACGCGGTGCTCTATACGCTCGAGACGAATAACGGCGGACTCACCCGGACGATGGCGCTGGCCGCTCCGCCTGCGGGAGAAAGCCTGCAGCCCGGTGCCGCGCGGCCGTATGCGGTCTATAACGTGTCGGTAACGTATCCGGGTTATCGGCCGGTCGAGGG